>NZ_VCKW01000170.1 GCF_005889715.1 Actinomadura soli | reverse complement strand
ATCGGTATCACCGCGGATCCTCTTGGGCTGGGTGTGTGGCCGGATGTGGTGCTGGCTGGTGCTGGGTCCGGAAGAATCGGCGGGCCCACAGGCTGACGTAGACCAGGCCGACCAGCACCGGCACCTCGATCAAAGGCCCGACCACGCCGGACAGCGCCTGGCCGGAGGTGACGCCGAAGGTGCCGATGGCGACGGCGATGGCGAGTTCGAAGTTGTTTCCGGCGGCGGTGAACGCCAGTGTCGCGGTGCGGGGGTAGGGCAGGCCGACGGCGCGGCCGAGCGCGAACGCGCCGCCCCACATCAGCGCGAAGTACACCAGCAGCGGGACGGCGATGCGCGCCACGTCGGCGGGCCGTCCGGTGATGGTGTCGCCTTGGAGGGCGAACAGGATGACGATGGTGAACAGCAGCCCGTACAGGGCGACGGGGCCGATGCGGGGCAGGAACCGGGTCTCGTACCAGTCGCGTCCCTTGGCCTTCTCGCCGGTGCGGCGGGTGAGGTAGCCGGCCAGCAGCGGGACGCCGAGGAACACCAGCACGTTCACCACGATCTCGCCGGTGGAGAAGTGCAGGTCGTCGGTGGCCAGGCCGAGCCATCCGGGCAGGACCTTGAGGTAGAACCAGCCGAGCGCGCCGAACGCGACGACCTGGAAGACGGAGTTGAGCGCGACCAGGACGGCGGCGGCCTCGCGGTCGCCGCAGGCCAGGTCGTTCCAGATGATGACCATGGCGATGCAGCGGGCCAGCCCGACGATGATCAGGCCGGTGCGGTACTCGGGCAGGTCGGGCAGGAAGATCCAGGCCAGGGCGAACATCACCGCCGGGCCGGCCAGCCAGTTCAGGACGAGCGAGGCGATCATGAGGCGGCGGTCGCCGGTGACGGTGTCGAGCCGGTCGTAGCGGACCTTGGCCAGCACCGGATACATCATGACCAGTAGCCCGAGCCCGATCGGCAGGGAGACGCCGCCGATCTCGACCTTGGCCAGGGCGTCGTCCAGGCCGGGCACCGCGCGGCCGAGCCCGAGGCCGGCGACCATCGCGGCGATGATCCACACGGGCAGGAACCGGTCCAGCGTGGACAGCTTGCCCACCAGACCGGGCTCGGCCAATCCCGGTGGACTGGTCGGTTCGGTGGCGGTCACGGGCACGGCCTCTTTCTGTCGGCGGCACGGGCGGCGCGAGCGGCGTCGGCGATTTCACCGAGCTGTGCGGCCAGGGACTCCAGTGCTTGGGGGCGGAGCCGGTAATAGGTGAACCGGCCGCACGGCTCGGAGTCGACGACGCCGGCTTCCTTCAACACGCGCAGGTGGTTGGAGATGTTGGTCTGCTTGGCGCCGGTCTCCTCGACCAGGTGGCAGGTGCACAGCGCCTCGCCGGCGAGCAGGGTCACGATGCGGGCGCGCAGCGGATCGGACAGCACCTTCAACACATCAGTCTCGACTGACATCACCGTTGAATGGTATGTCTGCGGGTGTCGGACGGCAATCCGCTCTGTCTTTCGTCGCCGGCCCTGGCCTCGGCCGGGCGGTCGAATGGGTCGAATGGCGCACAGGACGCGGGCACTCCGATGGGTGTCTGTCGGCGGCCGCGCGGGTTTGGACTGCGGTGTTCGGTCAGGGCGCCGGGTAGCGGCGTCAAGTGCACCCGGATCCGCGCAAGGTAGAGCCGGACACCACAGGGTCGGGACCGCGCGCAGGCGGGCGGATGCCGCTCGCGGATGGCGGGCCGAGGGCCCCTTGTCACGGCTTGTACCGGCTTCTTCCGATCACCGGCGCGGGTGGGTGACCGGCTCTTGTGGGGCTTGGGCGAATGACGTCCGGGCACGGTGTTCGCTATCCATGCCCGGACATCGGGGTTCACGCGGCCGTGTGATGTGGCCGTGCGGATGTGGTCGCGTGTTGTCGGGGCGGGCCGGGGTCAGAGTGGGCCGCGGCGCCAGGGGCCGTGGATGGCGTAGGTGCGGCCGGGTGGGGTGACGGTGTTGGTGGAGCCGAGGGTGTTGGCGAACAGGGTGTCACCGTCGGGGCTGAAGCAGGCGCCGGCGAACTCGCTGTCGTCGGTGACGTTGAGGGCGAATTCGAAGGGCTGGCCGCCGGGGTCCAGGCCGATGAGCCGGTTGACGTTGCTCAGGCCGGGGGCGAGCGGGTGGGTGTCTTCGTCGGCGCCGGAGGCGTCGTCTTCGCACAGGATGATGCCGCCGCGGGGGGTGAAGGTGAGGTTGTCGGGCGAGTCGAGGGCTTTGCGGCCGGGCGATTCGTAGACCATGACCAGGGCGCCTTTTCCGTTGCGGTGTGGGATGTAGCGCCAGACCTGTCCGTAGCCTTCCTGGAACCCGTCGGGGTTGGGCGCGTCGCCGTTCTTGGCGTCGCCGCCGCTGGTGGAGTTGAAGTAGATGCTGCCGTCGCCGTACCAGCAGCCTTCGAGGCGGTTGAACTTGGCGCCTCCGGCGGCGAGCCCCTGCTGGGTGCAGGTGGCCGCGCCGTTCTCCAGGTCGGGGTCGGGGTCGTCGATGCGGACCCACTCCACCGGGAGCTGGGAGCCCATGCGCTGGCCTTCCCGGCAGTCATAGCCGGGGCGGTCGACGATCTTGAGCATCTCCAGGACGCCGCCGGCCTCCAGGCGGTAGGGGTTGCGTGGACGGTAGCGGAAGAAGCCGTTGGGCTTGCCCGAGTCGTCCTCGGTCTCGTAGACGTGGCCGGTGCGGGGGTCGACGGCGACGGCCTCATGGGAGAAGCGGCCCATCGCCTTGACCGGCTGGGCGTTGACCGGGCGTCCGGGGCGCGGCCCGTGCAGCGGCACCTGGTAGACGTAGCCGTGCTTCTGCTGCCAGCCCTGCTTGGGGCCCGCAGTGGTCTCCTCGCAGGTCAGCCAGCCGCGCTGGCCCATCATCATGCCGCCGGCGCAGTTGACGATGGTGCCGTTGAGGCTGACGAAATGCTGCAGGACGCGACCGCTTCGCGGGTCGACGTCCACGGTGGTAGTCCCGGCGACGCCGAGGTCGTCGTAGCGGGCCGAGCCGGGGATGTGGACGCGTCCGGTCGGGCTGCCGGGCGGGTTGCGGACCTCGTGGTTGCGGATCAGCCGGACGACGCCGCGGCGCTGCGAGCGGAACGCGGCCATGCCGTCGTGCGCGATGGGCGTGGGTTGCCCGTCGTTCATCCGGTCGCCGGTGATGCCGAACACGGTGTAGGTGAATCCGGCGGGCACGGCCAGTAGCTCTTCGCCGGTGTTGGCGGCCCGGGTGCGCCGCAGGGGGCCGTAGCCCGGGTTGCCGTGGTGGGGTCGGCCGGCTTGCGCCCAGGCGGCGTGCGAGCCCAGTGTTTGCATGGCCAGACCTGCGGCCACGGTGCCGCCTGCGGTGGTCAGGAATCGCCTGCGGTCTAGTTGCGTCATCGTCTGCGTCCTTGTCCCGGTGTCGTGATGGGCACCTGGAGATCCTGGGCCGCATAGATGTACGTCGATGTCTCGCCTGGGTGGCGGCCAGGTTACCGGCCTATCGCTCGCCGGTGAACACGAGCCGGGCTCCGGGACCAGGCGGGCGATTCGGAACCCGCGGCGGTCACGCGGGAGGCCCCGCGGCCGAAGCACGTAACCGACGAGGCCGCCGGGGCAGGGCACGGTAGCGCGGCGACGGTGATCACGACGCAGGTCCTGCTTGCGTTCGTCGGCGGATACTCCGGCGTCGCCGCGTCCCGCGGGAGGCGGTCCGTCGGGCCTGACGGAGAGGTGAACGACGCCGCGATGACTCCCAACGAAGTAATGATCTAGTGCGGAGATAGACATCTGTCGATATTTCTTTAGGCGTTCGGTCTCGTTCACCTTGTGTTCATATCGACTGCCTTCTATGTGGTCGACATCGTCGCGCCGGCAGGGGGCGACCTCCCGCGGAGCAGGGCAGCCGTGGGCCGATTCGAGCACAAGGGACGAACAAGGGTGAGATTCCCATTGCGTAGGTCGTCGCAGGCCGTGGCGGTCGCCACGACCCTGGTCGCGGCGCTGGCCGCGTGCGGCGGTTCCGATGGAGACGGTTCGGGGGGCGGCGCGGAGCTGCGCGGCACGGTCAAGATCGACGGGTCGAGCACGGTGGCGCCGCTGAGCACGGTGGCTTCGGAGCTGTTCAAGGAGGAGCAGGCGCGGGTGCAGATCCCGGTCGGCACCTCCGGCACCGGCGGCGGGTTCGAGAAGTTCTGCGCCGGCGAGACCGACGTCCAGGACGCCTCCCGTCCGATCAAAGACGAGGAGAAGCAGGCGTGCGCCTCCAAGGGCATCAAGTATGAGGAGTTCGCGGTCGCCAACGACGCCCTGACCGTGGTCGTGCACAAGGACAACACCTGGGCGCAGTGCCTGACGGTCGAGCAGCTCAAGAAGATCTGGGAGCCCGGCTCCAAGGTGAACAACTGGAACCAGGTCGACCCCAAGTTCCCCAAGGAGCCGCTGAAGCTGTTCGGCGCGGGCACCGACTCGGGGACCTTCGACTACTTCACCGACGAGATCAACGGTGAGGAGGGCAAGAGCCGCACCGACTACCAGCCCAGCGAGGACGACAACGTCACCGTGCAGGGCGTGGCCGGGTCCAAGGGCGGCCTGGGGTACTTCGGGTTCTCCTACTTCGAGGAGAACGCCAGCAAGCTGAAGGCCGTCCAGGTCGACGGCGGCGGCGGGTGCGTGGCGCCCAGCGTGCAGGCCGCGCAGGACGGGACGTACAAGCCGCTGTCGCGGCCGCTGTTCATCTATCCGTCGGCCGCGGCGCTCAAGCGGCCCGAGGTGCTGCAGTTCGTGGAGTTCTACGTCGAGAAGCACGCCGAGATCGCCAAGCGGGCCAAGTTCGTCCCGCTGAACCCGACGCAGGACGCCAAGCTCAAGCAGGCCCTGGCCACGCTGAAGTCGCAGGCGGGTAAATGACCTCGGCCTCCGCACCGTCGCCCGCAGGGACCCGCGAGTCCCTGCGGCGCCGGCGTCCCCGCTACGGCGAGGCGGTGATCAAGGGGGTCCTGCTGGTCGCCGCGCTGGTGTCGGTGGCCACCACCGTGGGCATCGTGGCCTCGCTGCTGCCGCCGACGCTGCGGTTCTTCGAGCGTGTCGGGGTGTGGGAGTTCGTGACGGGCACCACGTGGAGCGCGCTGTTCAACCCGCCGTCCTACGGGGTGCTGCCGCTGGTGGGCGCGACGTTGCTGATCACGTTGATCGCGATCGTGGTGGCCGTGCCGCTGGGGCTGGCGGCGGCGATCTACCTGAGCGAGTACGCACACCCGCGCACACGCAAGGTGTTCAAACCGGTGCTGGAGGTGCTGGCCGGGATCCCGACCGTGGTTTACGGGTTCTTCGCCCTGGCGGCGCTCACGCCGCTGCTGCAGGACCACTGGCCGTTCGGAGAGGGCCCGGAGGTGTTCAACGCGCTGTCGGCCGGGCTGGTGATGGGCGTGATGATCATCCCGACGGTGGCGTCGATGTCGGAGGACGCGATGACCGCCGTTCCCAGCTCGCTGCGCCAGGGCGCCTACGCGCTGGGCTCGACGAGGCGGCTCGTGGCGATACGGGTCGTGGTGCCGGCCGCGCTGTCGGGCATCGTCGCCGCGATCGTCCTGGCGATCTCCCGGGCGGTCGGCGAGACGATGATCGTGGCGATCGCCTCGGGGAACAAGCCCTCGCTCACCTGGGACCCCCTGCAGGGCATGCAGACCATGACGGGCTACATCGCCCAGGCCGGTGAGGGCGACCTGCCGACCAGCTCGTTCGACTACACCACGATCTTCGCGGTCGGGCTACTGCTGTTCCTGCTGACGTTCGTGATGAACGCCTTCAGCATCCGCCTGGTCCGCAAGTACCGGGAGGTGTACGAGTGACCGTCACTGTGCGCAAAACGCCCATCACGGCCGCGTTGCAGGGCCGCCGGCGTCCGCTGGAGCCGGCGTTCCGGGTGGTGCTGCTGGCCAGCCTGGCGATCGCGGTCGTCTTCCTGGGCATCCTGCTGGCCTACGTGGTGTCCGAAGGGTGGGGACGGCTGGACTCGCGGCTGTGGACCAACTTCCCCTCCAAGCTGTACCCCGAGCGGGCCGGCGCGCAGTCGGCCATCGTCGGCACCGTCTACATCATCGGGCTCACCGGGGCGTTCTGCGTCCCCATCGGCGTGATGACGGCGATCTACCTGGAGGAGTACGCCAGCAGGGAACACTGGTGGAACCGGCTGATCGAGCTGAACATCCAGAACCTGGCCGCCGTGCCCTCGATCGTCTACGGCATCCTTGGCCTGGGCGTCCTGGCCCGCGGCCTGGATCTGGGACGGACCCTGATCACCGCCGCGCTGACCCTGTCCCTGCTGGTGCTCCCCGTGGTGATCATCGCCGCGCGGGAGGCGATCCGGGCGGTGCCCGGTTCGATCCGGCAGGGCTCGCTGGCGCTGGGCGCGACGCAGTGGCAAACCATCTGGCGGCAGGTGCTGCCCGCCGCCGTCCCCGGCATCGCGACCGGGACGATCCTGGCGCTGTCGCGCGCGATCGGCGAGGCCGCCCCGTTGCTGCTGCTCGGCGCGGTCACCCACATCACCTTTAACCCCGAAAGCGTCACCGACGCCTACACCGTCCTGCCGATCCAGATCTTCAACTGGATCAAACAGCCCGAGGCCGAATTCCACACCCTCGCCTCCGCCGCCATCGTGATCCTGCTGGCCATCCTGCTCCTGATGAACTCGGTGGCGATCTGGCTGCGGAACCGCTACGAGAAGCGCGGATGAGGCCGGCATGAAAATCAGACCCCAACGCCCGAGCCCCCGACACTCCCGACACCCGAGCGCAGCGGAACGGAGCGCGCCAGTGACCGATCCCCAGCATCACCAGGACGGCACACCCGTGCAGATCACCCCGTACGACCCGAACCGCGAGCCGCCGGGCCTGGCCGATCCGGTGTTCCAGGTGTCGGACCTGAGCGTGTTCTACGGCGACTACGAGGCCGTCCGCGATGTGACGATGAGCATCGGGCACCGCCAGATCACCGCCATGATCGGTCCGTCCGGCTGCGGCAAGAGCACCGTGCTGCGCTGCTTCAACCGGATGAACGACCTCATCCCCGGCGCCCGCGTCAACGGCAAGATCGCCTACCACGGCGAGGACCTGTACGGCGACCACGTCGATCCCATCGAGGTCCGGCACCGCATCGGCATGGTGTTCCAGAAGCCCAACCCGTTCCCCAAGTCCATCTACGACAACATCGCCTACGGGCCCCGCGTCAACGGCGTCCGCCGCGGCCTGGACGACATCGTCGAGGAGGCCCTGCACCAGGCGGCCCTGTGGGACGAGGTCAAGGACAAGCTCAAGGACAGCGCCCTGGCCCTGTCCGGCGGGCAGCAGCAGCGCCTGTGCATCGCCCGCACCATCGCGGTCAAACCCGAAGTCATCCTCATGGACGAGCCCTGCTCGGCGCTGGACCCCATCGCCACGGCCAAGATCGAGGACCTGATGCACAACCTCGCCCAGCAGTACACGATCGTCATCGTCACCCACAACATGCAGCAGGCCGCCCGCGTCTCCGACCGCACCGCGTTCCTGACCGCCGACGTCGACAAGGCCGGAGTACGGCACGGACGGCTCGTCGAGTACGACCTGACCTCGCAGATCTTCACCACACCGCAGGACGAGCGCACCGAGGCCTACATCACCGGCCGCTTCGGATAACGGCCGGCGACCCGCTCACCATCATGAACAATCAGAGTGCCCCTGACGGCGGTCCGCCCGCCCCGCCGGAACCGGCGCACGTCCCGCTCCTGCTGGTGGCCGACCCCGACGAGACGCTCGGCCGCGAACTGGTCTTGGCGCTGGCCGAACGCGGCATCGAGGTCACCGTCAGCACCGACGGCGCCCAGGCGCTGCTGCGCACCGGCTCGCTCCACCCCGACGTTGTGCTGCTCGCCGCCGGGATCTCGGCGGTCGACCCGGTGACCTTCGTCCGCGCCGTCCGCGCCAGCCTGCCCATCCCCGTGATCATCGGTGTCGGCGCCAACGACGCCGACAAGGCCGTCCAGGCCCTGGCCGCGGGCGCCAACGTCTGCGTCGCCCGTCCCTACCGGCTGCCCGAACTGCTCCCGCTGATCCAGAGCATCCGCGCCGAGAACACCCCCGCCGACGCCGGAAACCAGCCGCTGACGTGCGGCTCCATCGCACTCGACCCGGTCGCCCATGTCGTACGGATCCACGGCAAGACCGTCCACATGCCGCTACGCGAGTTCGAGCTGCTGCACTACATGATGCTGCACGCCGACCGGGTCATCAGCCGCTCGCAGATCCAGGCCCACGTCTGGAGAAGCGACAAGCTCAACACCAACACCATCAACGTCCACATCCGGCGGCTGCGCGAAAAGCTCGGCGACGACCCCGACAACCCCAACATCATCCTCACCGTGCGAGGAGTCGGCTACCGACTCACCACCGACACCCAGGACAACCCGCACAACCAGGACTCCCAGCCGACCCGGCAACCCTCATGACGGACTCCCCGTACGCCGTCCACCGCCATGCCGCGCACCCCACCATCGAGCGTCCCCTCATGAACCAGCTCCCCGCCGCCTCCGCCCACAGCGCTGACGACTGCCACGATCAGGGCCCGCTGGTGCCCATGGGCCCCGATGAAGTCCAGCGCATCTCCCGCATTCTCAAGGCACTGGCCGACCCCACCCGCCTGCAGCTGCTCAGCATGATCAAAAACAGCCCGGGCGGCGAAGCCTGCGTCTGCGCCCTCACCGCCCCGCTCGGCCTGACCCAGTCGACGGTCAGCCACCACCTGAAGACCCTCACCGAAGCCGGGCTCATCAGCCGCGACAAACGCGGCCCCTGGGCGTGGTACTCCATCGTCCCCGACCGTCTCGACGCCGTAGGCTTCCTGCTGACCTCGTCGCCGCCGCAACGGCCGCGCTCAACCATCACCTGAGTCGACTGCACCAAGCGGGTCTGATCACAAGAAGGTTCGGGGCGGCCAGGCACCCCAGCGCCCGGACGCCAGTGACACAGCTCACGCCAGCCTTCCGGCGGACCTCGGTGAGCCCCCTCGGCCCCCATCCCACTGCAGGCTGGACGGGTAGCGGACCGGCCAAGAGCCGTCACCGCGGCTAGCCGTTGTTCACCCCAGGTTGTCAGCCGTTAATCTTTCATACACTCACCCTGTGGACGATGGCACGATGCTGCAGGTAATCACCCCTCCCGTCGACCAGACCTGCTCGGAGCAGACCGCCGAGCTCGTCCCCATGGATCGGGGACAGGCCGAACAAGTCGCCCAGATCTTCAAAGCGGTCTCCGACCCCACCCGCCTGCAGATACTCAGCATGATCCAGGGCAGCCCGGCCGGTGAGGCCTGCGTCTGCGACCTGACCAAACCCCTCGGCCTCACCCAGCCGACGATCAGCCATCACCTCAAGATCCTCGTCGACGCCGGCCTGCTGACCCGTGACAAGCGCGGCCCCTGGGCTTGGTTCGCGGTCGTGCCGGAACGTCTGGCCGCCGTCCGGTCCTTGCTCGCCTGAGCTGAACAGACACCCCGCGTCAGCCAGGTCGTCCAGGTCAGCAAGCGTGACAGCGGCCAACAGGATTTCCCGACGTACGGCCGGTAAGAACTGTGCCGGTGTGTGATCAGGTTGGGTCCGGGAGGTTGGGGTCAGCTTCGCGGTGCGTACATGATGACCAGGACGCCGATGAGGCAGATGAGGGCTCCGGTGATGTCCCATCGGTCGGGCCGGTAGCCGTCCAGAGCCATGCCCCATGCCAGCGATCCCGCGACGAAGACGCCGCCGTAAGCGGCCAGGATGCGGCCGAAGTTGGCGTCGGGCTGGAGCGTGGCCACGAACCCGTACACACCGAGGGCGATCACGCCGGCGCCGATCCAGAGAGCGCCTCGGTGTTCGCGGACTCCCTGCCAGACCAGCCAGGCGCCACCGATCTCGGCGACGGCGGCCAGGACGAACAGGATGAGGGATCGGAGCATGGTCATCATTTGAACCGTACCGACCCCTCATACCTGCTCAGACGCGAGTGGTGCTGCATCCGCAACCGCTGGCTTTGCTGCCGCATCCGCGTGCGCCGGTCCTGCGGCGGGCCGCCACGGCAAACGCCGCCACGGCCAATACCGTCAGACCGACGGCGACGAGCGGCATCCTGTCGGCCAGGAACGCCGCCGCGCCCCCGCTGAGCACTCCGGCGGCGATCAACACCGGCAGCGCGCAGCAAGCGACGCACGCGACGGCGGCCAGCGTGCCGAATCCCGTACCTGCCCGGGATGCGATCTTCACTGGCGATCCTCTCCAGGGTGGGGGCGGGCAAGATCGGCGAACGGCAACGGGCAGCATGGCTGTTGAGCACAGGTCATCAAGTCGTCGCAGCCAGCGTTGATCGCTTCGTGCAGGGCGGAACGGATGACCTCAAGATCGGTTATGCGCTGCTCGACCTCGATCAGCTTCGACCGTGCCCGGTCCAGCAGCCCGGCGTCGCCTTGGCGGTGCCGGTGCTGGGCGGCCTCCAGCAGTTCGGCGACCTCCTCCAGGGTGAATCCGAGCCGTTGCGCGGTCTTGATCACCTTCAGGACCGTGACCGCTTCTTGCGGGTAGAGCCGGTGTCCGCCTAGGGTCCGCTCGGGCTCGGCGAGTAGTCCGCGCCGCTCGTAGTAGCGCAGGGTCTGGAGGTTCACCCCGGCCGCGTCGGTGACCTGGCTGGACCGCAGTCCCTCGTATTGGCCGCTCATCCGGTCCAGCCCGCTGCCACGACCTCCGGCGGGGCGTTGCGCTCGGCCAAGGCCTGCATCCCGTCCAGCGTCGGCGCGGCGTCCTGCGGCGCGGTCACCTCGACCCGCAGACCGGCCCCGGTCCGCTCGAACGCAAAGCCCAGGAACGCGCAGCACTGCTGCTCGGCCTCGAACACCTCCCGGAGCTGCGCCTCGCGCGCCGGGTCGGTGTCGAACATCAACCGCAACTGCAGCGGCTCACGCTCCACCCCGGTCAGCGACTCGGCGAACAGCGACTCGAACTCTGTCAGCCGGTCCACCATCTTGTTCGGCGACAGCGTGCACACGATCGGCACTTCAGACTCGGCCATTCCAGCTGCCTGGTCTCGACGCTGGCCGTCCTAGCAGCGGCCACATCCCGACGGTAAGCCCGTACCGCAGTACAGGATGCAAGCCTCGTCAGAACCAGAATCACCACGGGCGCAGAGGCACTGCCGTCTCAATCAAGATCCGGGGAGCCAAGGGTTCGTGAACTCATCCGCGGGTGCTAACGGCCGAGGTGGGCGGTGATCTCGCCGACGGCGTCTCGGGCGGTTCGGGCCGAGCCGACGAGGGTGGCCGATCCGGGGCCGGTCCAGTCGCCGTATCCGAGCAGGTGCAGCCGAGGCTCGGTCAACGCGCGGGTTCCGCCGCCGGTCGGGATACGTCCCGTCCGGTCGCGCAGGCCCAGTGGGGTGAGGTGGCTCAGGGTGGGTCGGAATCCGGTGCACCAGATGATCGCGTCGATGTTTTCGGTGTGGCCGTCGGGCCAGGCGACGCCGGTCGGTGTGAGGTGGCTGAACATCGGGCGGGCGTGCAGGGCTCCGCGGTCGCGGGCTTGGCGGACCGGAGGGACGGCGACGATGTCGCCCAGTCCGCCGATGCCGCCGGGGTCGGCGGTCCCGGTGCGCAGCGCGTGGTAGCGGCGGGAGGCCAGCTCGAACAGGGCGCGTCCGTCCAGGTCGTCGGGCAGGAACCGGGGCGGACGCCGGGTCGCCCAGATCGTGGTCGCGTGCGGGGCCAGATCGGCCAGGATCTGAGCGGCAGAGTTCCCGCCGCCGACGATGAGGGCGCGCTGCCCGTGGAACTCTTCGGGTGTGCGGTATTGGCCGGTGTGCAGCTGCCGGCCTGGGAAGTCGTGTCGTCCGGGGTAGTAGGGCAGGTAGGGACGCCACCAAGTGCCCGTTGCGCTGATGACGTGCCGGGCCCGCCATGAGGTGGTCGCGCTGTCCAGGCGGAGAAGGTCGCCGTCGCGGTGCACCGCGTCGATGCGTACCTGCCGGTGCACCGGCAGGTCGTAGCGCTTCTCGTAGGTGGTCAGGTAGTCGACAACGTGCGCGGCCGGCGGGTAGCCCTGGTTGCAGGACGGCATCGCCCAGCCCGGGAGCGAGCTGTTGCGCGCAGGCGAGAACAGCCGCAGGGACTCCCAGGCGTGCGGCCAGGCGCCGCCCGGTTCGTCCTGGGCGTCGAGGATGACGAAGTCCGTACCGCTGCGGCGCAGGTAGAAACCGGCGGCCAGACCCGCCTGGCCGCCGCCGATGACGGCCACGTCCACCACCTTCTGAGTCATGCCGACGCCCTGATCCGCCGGTTGGCTGGAGTGGGACGGTGGAGTGGCGGGCGTGGAAGCCTGGCGTTCACGATGACAGCGCTCCTTGGACGGTGGCGGCGCGGGAGACGGCCAGGGCGCGTCCGGTGTCGGTGATGCGCCAGGATCGTCCGGACTGAGCGTTGATCAAGTTTTGAGCTGCCAGACGCCACAGCAGTTGCTCGGCCATACGGTGCATCAGGTCCGGGGGCCCGATGGGACGTGGCGCGCCGCGACGCTGGGGCGTCGTGCGCATCTGCGTCATGAGGTCGGCGAGTTGGGCGGTGGTCAGCGTCTCTTCGTCTGCGAGGAGCGCCAGGACTTCGAGGTGTGGTGCTGTGGGGTGTCCTGACATCACTGGTCCTTGTTGGTGCGCCGTCCGGCCGTGGCGGCGGGTGCGGGCGCCGTCGCAGGTGCGGTGCCGGCGGCCGACAGCGCGGCCAGGACGGCGGCCGCGGTCAGCGCCAGGAACATGTGGGGATAGCCGCCGAGCCCGGCGGCGAGGGCGGCGCCGGCGAAGGGGGCCAGCGCGGTGGCGGCGGTGATGGGGGCGGCGAGGATTCCGGACAGGGAACCGTAGGCGGCCGTGCCCCAGCGGTCGGAGACGGCGGTGGCCTGCAGCAGGGTGGCGATTCCGCGGGTCATTCCGGCCAGGAACGCTATGGCGATGAGCAGCCCGACAGGGCCCGGGATGACGGCGAGCCCGGCGGTGGTGGCGGCTGACAGCGCCAGGATCCAGACGGTGCGCGTCCGGACGCCGGTCCGGCGGGCGAGGGCGCGGTAGCCGAGGCGTCCGGTGACCTGGCCGATCCCGCCGAGCCCGAGTGCCCAGGCGGCGATGCTGCTGCCGGCGCCGCGGGAGGTGAGCAGCGGGATCAGGTTGACCAGGACCGCGTACATGGTGAAGGCCGACAGGGTGAGCGCGATGGTGAGCAGGACGAACGGGCCGCTGCGCACCGTCCCCCACACGGCCGCGCCTGATCGCGCACGGGCTTGGTCGTGTTCGTTCCCGTCTGCCGCTCCGTCGCGTGGCGGGGGCCAGGGGCGCCGCAGCGCCAGCCAGTGCAGCGGGACGGTCACCACCGCAAGCACCACCGCCAGCACCAGGTACACCCCGCGCCAGGACAGTTGCGATGCCAGTGCGTCGGTGAGCGGTGCGAACACGGTGCTGGCCAGTCCGGCGGCGAGGGTGAGGGTCGTCAGCGCGGTGACGTGCCGGGGCGCGTAGTAGCGGGTGAGGGCGGCGAAGGCGGGCTGGTAGAGCACGGTGGACATCGCGACGCCGGCGAGCAGCCAGGCCGCGGCGAAGCACCACAGGTTCGGCGCGGCGGCCACGGCGATGGCGGCCAGCACGGCGAGCAGCGAGCCGCCGGTCATCAGGGCGCGCGGGCCGCGCCGGTCCAGCGCGCGGCCGACCGGGATCCCGCCCAGCGCGGCCACGATCAGCGCGGCGGAGAACGCGGCCGTGACCGCGCCGGTGGACCAGCCGGTGTCGCGGGTGATGGCCGGGGCCAAGACGGGGAAGGCGTAGAACAGCACGCCCCAGCTGGTGATCTCGGTGACGCACAGCGCGGCCAGCGGGCTGTGCAAGGCCCGTCGGGCGCGGTCACGTGCCGACCGGGTACCGGCGGCGGGCGGTGCCGCCGGTACCCGTCCTCGGGTGGCCGGTTCGGCCGCCTCAGGCATCGGCGCGTTCGGCCTCGCCCGAGTAGCCGTGCTCGATCCCGGTGGTGAAGCCCAGTCCGGCCGGGGCGCCGACGCCGATGCTGATCGGCTCGGGCGCCGCTGTGCCGCAGCACGAACCGCCTGCGGCCTCGGTCCCGTCCTGGTGGATGGGGTCGGGTGCCGGGGTGGTGGCGCACGACGTGCCGCATCCGTCGTCTTGGGCGGTGGAGCCTGGTAGTTGGTCTTCGGTGACCAGGTTGGTGGAGCACACGCCGGTTTCGGGCAGGTCGAGCTGGACGGTGTCGGCCGCCTCCCGGTCTCCGGCGAGCGCGGCGGCGATGGAGCGGACCTGCTCGTATCCGGTGGCCATCAGGAAGGTGGGGGCGCGGCCGTAGCTCTTCATCCCGGCCAGGTAGAACCCGGCTTCGGGGTGGGCGAGGTCGCGTTCGCCGTGCGGCGGGACGGTCCCGCAGGAATGGAAGTTGGGGTCGATCAGCGGGGCGAGCTTCGTCGGCGCCTCGGTGGCGGGGTCGAGGTCGAGCCGGATCTCCCGGAGCATGCCCAGGTCGGGCCGGAACCCGGTGGCGGCGACGACGGTGTCGGCGGCGATGACATGCTCGCCGTCCGGAGTGGCTCCGGTGACCTGGACTGCCTGGTCGGACGAGTCGACGGCGAAGCGGGTGATGGTGAAGCCGCGAACCAGGTCGATCTCGCCGTCCTGCACGGCCTTCTTCAGGCGAGTGCCGAGCGCGCCGCGGGCGGGCAGGCCGTCGGCGTCGCCGCCGCCGTACAGACGGGCGACCGACGATCCGCGCACCGCCCAAGTGATGCGCGTGCCGGGCGCGGCCTTGGCGAGTTCGGCCAGGGCGAGCAGCGTGTTGGCGGCCGAGTGGCCCATGCCGACGACCAGCGTGTGACGTCCGGCGAAACGGTCACGGTCACGGCCCACCACGTCCGGCAACGGCCCCGCCAGGTAAGGGGCGGCCTGCTCCTCTCCAGGCGCGGGCAGGCCGGAATGGCCGAGCGGATTGGTGGCTCCCCATGTCCCGGACGCGTCGATGACCGCGCGGGCGGCCAGGTCGGTGACGGCTCCGTCCGCGCCGACGGTCCGCACCAACAGCGGCTGCTCGTCGCGGCCGACGGTTCGGGTGACGTCCAGGCCGTGCCGGGTGACGGCGACGACGCGGGTGCCGGTGCGGATCCGTCCGGCCAGCGCGGGCACCTCGGCCAGCGGAGCCAGGTAGTCGCGCACCAGCTCGGCACCGGTCGGGAGCGCGTCAGGGTCGGGCAGCCGCCAGCCGGTCGGCTCCAGCAGGCGGCGCGCGGCCGCGTCGGTGTCGTAGCGCCACGGCGAGAACAACCGGACATGCCCCCACTCGGAGATCGCCGCCCCCACCTGCGTCCCGGCCTCCAGGACGACGAAGTCCAGGCCCCGCCCGGCCAGGTGAGCGGCGGCGGCCAGGCCGACCGGCCCGGCTCCGACGACCACTACCGGCAGGCCCGTCTCCTTCGCGTCGGTGACGCAGCCGCAGCCGGCGTTCGTCTTGGCTTCGGTCACGGTGACCGAAGCGTCCAGGGACCGCTCGGCGTCGGTACAGCAACCGCTCACCCCGCAACAGCCGCTACCGGCCGCCGGCTCGACTGGCTCTGGGGACTGGTTTGTCTTACTCATCGCGTCTCCTAGCTGCGTGGACGTAGGACCTGGCGTGACGGGACGGGCCATCCGCCCTGCTTCGATGTTCTTCTAAACAGCCGCCAGTTTGCATCCTGCATAGATAGATGTCAAATTAGAGGCATGTCTAAGTTGCTGGAGTTGGACGACGTCACCGCTCCGGTGTGCTGCGCACCGCTGAGCGACTCCGATCTGGGCGAGGACGAAGCGGCCGAACTGGCCACGGTGTTCAAGGCCCTCGCCGACCCGATCCGGCTGCGGCTGCTGAACATGATCGCCTCGGCCGAGGACGGTGAGGCGTGCGTGTGCGATCTGACCGTCCCGTTCGACCTGACCGCGCCGACCATCTCCCACCACCTGAAGGTGCTCCGCCAGGCCGGGCTGATCGACGGCGAGCGCCGCGGAACCTGGGTGTACTACCGCGTCATCCCCGAACGACTCACCCGGCTGTCGGGCCTGTTCGCCCTGCCCGCTCTCGCCCCCGCCTGACCCGCCGCACACGGCGCACGCCGGTCACAATCCGAGCGCGGCGACCGCGCCACCGGCATAGGCGGCCAGGGCGGCGATGACGTGGTCGGCGTCGGCGGCGACGCCGCGCAGGGTGTTGGAGGCGTAGGAGCGCTGGAACTCCACCCCCAGGTACACCAGCCCTGGATGGGTGAGCGACAGCCCGCCGTCATGCAGCGGCATCCCCGCCTCGTCCAGCGCTCCCAGATCCGCCAGGTAGTCCAGATTCGGCACGTATCCGGTGGCCGTCAAGACCGCGTCGACGTGCTCGGAGGTTCCGTCGTCCCAGATGACACCGTCACCGTCCAGGGCGGTGAACATGGGGCGACGCCGCAGCGTCCCGTCCTGCACCGCCCGAGCATAGACACCAGGATCGTTGACCAGCCGGCCCGCCACCAGCCGGGCCAGCCACGCGGGCGGCAGGCGATCGAACCCGGTCGTGACCGCCCAATGGTGGACGTCCAGCCCGTGAAGACGGCTCGGCATCAACCGCACCGGCTGCCGCGAGGCCAGCGTGACTTCGGCGACCTCGGCCAGCTCGTAGCCGATCTGCACCGCCGAGTTGCCCGCACCGACCAGCACCACCCGCCGTCCCGCATACGCCTTGGGGTTGCGATAGGCGGCGACGTGCTCCAGCTCGCCGGTGAAGGCGTCCGCGCCGGGAAGCGACGGGATCAGGGGACGGGCCCCCGAGGCCGCCACCACACCCGAAGCCGCGATCTCCTCCCCGCCATCACCCTGGACCACGAACCCGGCCCTCTCGGCTCGGACGGCGGTGACCCGGGTGTTCAGCCGGATATCGGCGCCCTGTTCGGCGACCAGCGCGGCGTACTGCTCCAGGTAGGCCACGACCTCATCCCGATGCGGATAGTGGTCGGGGTCGCCGGGGAACGGCAGGCCGGGCATCGCGCTGTAACGCGCCGGGGAGAAGAGTGTGAGGCTGTCGTAGTAGTCCGGCCATGACCCCGCGGCCCGGCCGGAGGCTTCGAGAACCACCGGCCGCAGGCCCGCGGCGGTCACGGCGCGCGCGGCGGCCAGCCCCGACTGGCCGCCTCCGATGATGACGATAGGTGAGGTGGTGGAGTCCATGGAGTCAATATATTGTCATTACGCAATATGTCAACATGACAATATGTGGCCTAGGATCGTGGACACGGCGTGGGAGGTGTCATGAGCGATCCGGTGATCGACCAAGCGGCGGGGACGACATGTGGCCCGGATGCGGACACGCCAGGATGCGGCGCCACAGAGCCCGTGCAGCTCGGTCCGCAGGCGCGGGAGTTCCTCCGGGCGCTGGCCAGCGAGCAGCGCCAGCAAATGCTGGAACTCTTCACCGGGGGGATCGAACTCACCGTCGGCACCGTCGCCGAACGCCTGGGCATCGCCCAGCCGACCGCCTCCCAGCAACTCGCACTCCTGCGCCGCGGGGGCCTGCTCATATCCCGCAAGCACGGCAAGCAGGTCTACTACCGCATCGACACCGCCGCCGTGGAACGCTCACTCACCGAACTCCAGACCTACCTGCACACCTGCTGCCCCCCACCCGACGAGCACAACCCCTGATCCGCTTCGCAGCACCGCCTCCCCGCTCAAAGAGGACGACGGCTTAGCTCGCCGACTCCTGAAGTTCGCACAAGGCACCGGCAGTGTTCTGATCTCGCGCCCAATACGACACGCGTCCACCAGTAGGGGGCCGCGTGGCCGCCTCGACTCCCCCGCAGCTCGCCGAGCGATTCAAGACGGCCCATCTAGACGTGTGCAGGCCGTTCGGCTGGCGCCGCGCGGCGCGATTTTCCTGGACAGGATCGACGTCGTGATGCCGGCGATCTGGGGCTGCCCACCGGGATACTCAGCGAGACCGTCAGGGCTTTCCTCCAGATCAAAGCTGTAGTGTCCGGTGTCGGCGGCGGGAAGTCACAGAACTCTTGTTCGCGCGGGTGCACGGGTGGGGTAGCTCGCCTTCCAGTGGCACCGGAGCGGCAGCCCGTCCGCTCTCTACTCCCAAGGTCCGGTGCCCTTCGAGACCGTCCAACCGCCCTGAGCACGGACTGGCGGGCGTTCTCCTGTTCAACTGCGGGCGATGATTCTGTTCAACAGGCCGATCGCCACCACGAGGGCTCCGCCGGCCACCAGGGCCGCTTGAGCGAGGTCATGCTGGGCGAGGAAGGTGAGGCAGCCGGCAGTTGCCCCGGCCAGCAGCGCAATGGTGAAGATCAACGCAGCACGGGGGGTGAGTAGGGCTGGCGAGTTGGTATCGGGCACGGATCCCTACCTTCTTCCTTGGGTGATTCGCGGCGTTCGTAGGCTGGTGATCGCCCAGGGGTGCCGGGTGTGGCTTGCATGGGTCTGCCGCGTGTGTGGCTCAGAGAGACTGGCCGCCCGGCACCCCATGAAGACCTCGGCCGCCGATTGGGATGTGCGAGCGGATCGCTGTGTAGGGACACGCCGGCGTGGTCGTCTACGGGATGTGTACCTGTGACGAGCGGGAGTGTGATGCGCCGGATCTGGGCTGATATCGACGCCGGGAAGACCCACCACCACTGCGTGGTCATCGACGCCGACGGCACGCGGCTGCTGTCGCGGCGGGTGCCCAACGATGAACCGGAGCTGCTGGGGCTGCTGGCTGAGGTGGCCGAGCTGGGCGAGCTGGACCACCCCGGGTCGGCTGGAGGCTCCGATACCTGGAAGGGTGAGGGGCTATGGCACCCCCGAGGAAGTACTCCCCTGAGCTGCGGGAACGCGCGGTTCGGATGGTTTTTGATGTTCGTGAGCA
>NZ_VCKW01000016.1 GCF_005889715.1 Actinomadura soli | reverse complement strand
CGGGGGGAGCCCTCGGCCGGGGGGGCGTCGGCGCGGGCGAGGATCGTGCCCGCGAGGTCGCACACGGCGAGCTGGCCGCGGGACTGGCCGAGGTTCGCGACGAGCACGGCGCCGCCCGCGGCGTTGAACTCCAGGCGGGCCGGCGGGCGCCCGCCGGTGGACGGGCCGTCCGCGCGCTCGACCACGAGGCCGCGGGAGATCAGCGCGGCGACGCGGGCCGCCACGGCGGGACGGGACAGCCCGGTGATGCGGCCCAGGCCGGCGCGGGTGGCGACGCCGTCCTCCCGGATCAGGCGGAGCACGTCCCCGCTGGTGGACGGGCGGGTCACGGGGCGCGGCATCCGGCCAGTCAAGCACGCGCCCCTTTGGTACGTCCAGTTAGTGCAAGATCCAGACTTTTGCATCTAGATGTTCATAAGTCGGGTTGTGTGGCTTACGTATGTCTCGGTAGCTTGAACTCCCTGGAGATCCCCCTGGAGCTGGAGCGTCCTATGGCCGTACATCCCGTGCTGGCGGAAGTGACCCGGCGCGTCGCCGAGCGGAGCGCCGGACCGCGCGCCGCCTACCTGCGCCGTGTCCGGGACGCCCGGACGGAGGGGCCGGTGCGCGGCGGCATGGGCTGTGCGAACCTCGCCCACGGCTTCGCGGCCTGCGGCGTCCAGGACAAGCTGTGGCTCAGGGGCGACGTCACCCCCAACATCGCGATCGTGTCGGCGTACAACGACATGCTGTCCGCGCACCAGCCGCTGAAGGACTACCCCGACCTGCTCAAGTCCGCGATCCGCGCGGCGGGCGGGACGGCGCAGTTCGCGGGCGGTGTGCCCGCGATGTGCGACGGCATCACGCAGGGCCGCGCCGGGATGGAGCTGTCGCTGTTCAGCCGGGACGTGGTGGCGATGGCCACGGCGGTCGCGCTGTCGCACGACATGTTCGACGGCGCGCTGCTGCTCGGCGTGTGCGACAAGATCGTCCCGGGGCTGGTGATCGGGGCGCTGTCGTTCGGGCATCTGCCGGTGATCCTGGTGCCCGCCGGGCCGATGGCGTCCGGGCTGCCGAACGCGGAGAAGGCGAAGGTCCGCAAGCGGTTCGCGGCCGGGGAGGCAGGGCGCGAGCAGCTCCTCGCCGCCGAGGCCGCGTCCTACCACTCGCCCGGCACCTGCACCTTCTACGGGACGGCCAACTCCAACCAGCTCCTGATGGAGGTCATGGGCCTGCACCTGCCGGGGGCGAGCTTCGTCCCGCCGGGCACGAAGCTGCGGGACGCCCTGACCGAGGCGGCGGGACGGCGCGTCCTGCGGCTCACCGGCCTGACCGGCGGCTACCTCCCGATCGGCGAGCTGCTGGACGAGCGCGCCTTCGTCAACGGGGTCGTCGCGCTGCTCGCCACGGGCGGCTCCACCAACCACACCCTCCACCTGGTCGCGATGGCCGCGGCGGCGGGCATCGAGCTGACCTGGGACGACTTCGACGAGCTGTCCAAGGTCACGCCGCTGCTCACCCGCCTCTACCCGAACGGGACCGCCGATGTGAACCACTTCCACGCGGCGGGCGGCACCGCGTTCCTCATCGGGGAGCTGATCGACGCCGGGCTCCTCCACGAGGACGCGAGGACGGTCGGCGGCGACACCCTCGCCGCGTACCGGAAGGCGCCCGAGCTCGCCGACGGCAAGGTCGAATGGCGGGACGCGGCGCTCGCGTCGGGCGACACGGACGTGCTGCGACCCGTCGCCGAGCCGTTCGACGCGCACGGCGGCCTGCACACCGTGCGCGGCAACCTGGGCCGGGCGGTGGTCAAGGTGTCCGCGGTGCGCCCCGAGAACCGCACGATCGAGGCCCCGGCCCGCGTGTTCGACTCGCAGGAGCGGCTCCAGGACGCGTTCGCCGCCGGGGAGCTCGACCGGGACGTGGTCGCGGTCGTCCGCAACCAGGGGCCGCGCGCCAACGGGATGCCCGAGCTGCACCGGCTGACCCCGCCGCTGTCCGTCCTGCAGGACCGGGGGCACCGCGTCGCGCTCGTCACGGACGGACGCATGTCGGGGGCCTCCGGGGCGGTGCCCGCCGCGATCCACGTGTCGCCGGAGGCGGCGGCGGGCGGGCCGCTCGCCCGCGTCCGCGACGGCGACGTCGTCCGGCTCGACGCGGACGGCGGGGCGCTGGAGGTCCTCGTCCCCGACGACGAGTTCGAGGCCCGCGAGCCCGCCGCCGGGCCGCCCGATGAGACCTGGGGGACGGGCCGCGAGCTGTTCGGGGCGTTCCGCGCCGCCGTCCGCCCGGCCGAGCAGGGCGCCGGAGTCTTCGCGTGACCGCCGTCGGCACGGGCGAGGGCCCGTGGCTGGTCGGGGACATCGGTGGCACGAACGCCCGGTTCGCGCTGGTGGACGGCCCGGACGGCGTCCCGTCCCGCGTGAGGTCCCTGCCCACCCGCGACCACGCCGGTCTCGCCGAGGCGGCCGCCGCCTACCTCGCCCGGTACGCGCCGGACGTCGGGCCGTCCGCCGCGTGCCTGGCGGTGGCCGGGCCGGTCACGGGCGGGGCGTACCACCTGACGAACGCGGGATGGACGGGCACCTCCGAGGCGGTCCGCGCCCACCTCGGCGTGCCCCGTCTGGACGTCATCAACGACTTCGAGGCCCTCGCCCTCGCCCTGCCGCGCCTCCGCGAGGACGACCTCGTCCCGATCGGCGACGTGGAGTCCGCGGAGACCGGCGCGCCGCTCGCGGTGGTCGGGCCGGGCACTGGGCTCGGCGTGGCCGGGCTCGTCCCGACGCCGTCCGGCTGGGTGCCGCTGCCCGGCGAGGGCGGCCAGGTCGACGTCCCGGCCGCGACCGGCCGCGAGATCGAGGTCGCGCGGCTGCTGCGCGCCGAACGCGGCACCGCGAACGCCGAGTACCTGCTGTCCGGCGGCGGCCTGGTCCGCATCCACCGGTACCTGGCGGAGATCGACGGCGAACCCGCCGGGACGCTCACCGCCGAGGAGATCACCGAGCGCCGCGACGACCCCCGCTGCGACGAGGCCCTGCGGATGTTCTGCGCGCTGCTCGGGTCGCTCGCCGGGAACGTCGCCCTGACGCTCGGCGCGCGCGGCGGCGTCTACCTCGGCGGAGGGATCCTGCCGCGCATCGCGGACGTGCTCCGCGACAGCGCGTTCCGGGCCCGCTTCGAGGGGAAGCCTCCCGTCGAGGACTACCTGCGCGGCATTCCCACCGCGCTGATCGTCCACCCCGGCCCGGCCCTGACCGGCGCCACGACGCGGCTTGTGCAGAGCCTGCCCGACAAGGAACCGCTGGAGACCGCATGATCGCCGCAGATCTGTTCGACCTCGCGCCCGTCATCCCCGTCGTGGTGCTGGACGACGCCGACGCGGCCGTCCCGCTGGCCCGCGCCCTGGTCGGCGGCGGGCTCCCGGTGATCGAGGTGACGCTGCGCACCCCGGCCGCCCTGGCGGCGATCACGCGGATCGCCGCCGAGGTCCCGGACGCGGTCGTCGGCGCGGGGACGGTCGTCCGGCCGGAGGACGCCGAGCGGTCCGCCGCGGCCGGGGCCCGGTTCCTGGTCAGCCCCGGCTGCACGCCCCGGCTCCAGGCGGCGATGGTCGCGTCCGGGCTGCCGTTCCTGCCGGGCGTCGCGACCGCATCCGAGGCGATCGCGCTGCTGGAGGACGGCGTCACGGCGATGAAGTTCTTCCCCGCCGAGGCCGCGGGCGGGATCGCGTGTCTCAGGTCGCTGTACGGGCCGCTGCCGCAGATCCGGTTCTGCCCGACCGGCGGCGTCGGGCCGGGCAACGCCGCCGAGTACCTCGCGCTGGAGAACGTCGGCTGCGTCGGCGGGTCCTGGCTCACGCCCGCGGACGCCGTCCGCGACGGCGACTGGGACCGCGTCCGGACGCTCGCCGCCGACGCGTCGGCGCTCCGCCCCGGCTGATGTCACATCCGGACACCGCGGCCCCGTCTCATGGGCATGAACGAAGCACCGACTCTTGAGAGTCTGAAGAAGCAGCGGACCGTCCAGCTGACCTCCTACCGCAAGGACGGGACACCGGTCGGGACGCCGGTCAGCGTCGTCGTGCGCGGCGACCACGCCTACTTCCGCACCTACGACAAGGCGTTCAAGGCCAAGCGGCTGGCCCGCAACCCCGAAGTGGAGATCGCGCCGAGCACCAGCAAGGGGAAGGTCACCGGCCCGGCGGTGCACGGCCGCGCCCGGCTGCTGACGGTGGAGGAGGCGCGGCCGATCCGCAGGCTGCTGGCCCGCAAGCACCCCTTCCTGCAGGGGTTCGCGGTGCCGCTGTTCCACCGGATGAAGCACTACCGGACGCTCCACTACGAGGTCACCCTGGAAGATCGCTGACGCGTGCGCAGTGCGGGCAGGGACCGGCGACGAGGCCCCGCCCGCCGCCGAGGGGCACGAGGTCCATCCGGAGCCGGCCGCACGCGCAGCGGGTCCAGACCACGATGCCGTCGCTGGTCAGATGCCTGGAGAGGGTCGTGTTCCGCTGATCCATGACGCCAGTCTGCAACCGGGCGAACGTTTCCGTCCATTTCAGATTTCCGCACTGGATCATGCAAAATGGTTTCATGATTGATCTGCGGCGGCTGCACATGCTCCGGCTCGTCCACCAGTTCGGGACGGTCACGTCGGCGGCGGAGGCGATGCACCTCACCCCGTCGGCGGTCTCGCACCACCTGCGCGAGCTGGCGCGGGAGCTCAAGGTGCCGCTGCTGGAGCCGCAGGGCCGCAAGGTGAAGCTGACCCCGGCCGCGCACCTGCTGATCGGGCACGCCGACGGGCTGCTCGCCAAGTGGGAGGAGACCCTCGCCGACCTGGAGTCGCATCGCGCCGGGGTCACGGGACCGCTGCGCATGTGCGGGTTCACGACGGCGGTCGGCGGGCTGATCGCCCCGGCCGCGGGCGCGCTGCGGCGGGACGACCCGGGCCTCGCCGTCGAGATCCGCGAATGCGACACCGACGAGGCCATGGGCCTGCTCGCCGCCGACGAGACCGACATCGCCGTCATCGAGCCCACCCCGGACGCGCCGCCGCCCGGCGACCCGCGCTTCGACCGGGAGCCGCTGCTGGAGGAGGCCCTCGACCTGATCGTCCCCGGCGGCCACCCCCTCGCCCTCCGCACCGGCGTCTCCCTGGAGGACGCGGCGGACGAGGCGTGGATCAGCGTCCAGCCGGACGGCTGCGCCCACCACCAGCAGGTCATGACGTACTGCGCCGCCGCCGGGTTCACGCCCCGGATCGCGCACAACGCCACCACCTGGTCGGTGATCTGGGCGCTGGTCGCCAACGGGCTCGGGGTGTCGCTCGTGCCGCGGCTGGCGGGCGGGCCGTCCGACCAGCCGGTCGTCCGGATTCCGCTGACCGGCGACGGCGTCCCGAAGCGGCGCGTGCTGACGTGCGTGCGGCGGGGGAGCCGGAACCACCCGCTGATCGTCCGGGCCCTGGGCGCGCTGCACGACGCCGTCCCCGACCGCTGCACCCGGATGGCCGCCTGACCCGCCGCCCGGCCTATTCGGTGGCGATCGCCTCCAGGATGTTCATGCGGGCGGCGCGGCGCGCGGGCCATACGGCGGCGACGACGCCGATCACTGCGGCCGCCGCGACGCACACCGCCAGCCGCCCGTACGGGACGGCGAGGACCTCCATGCCGCCGTCCCCGTCCGCCATCACGCGCTGCAGCACGACCCCGAGGACGACGCCCGTCCCGACCCCGGCCGCCGCGCCGAACAGCGACACCACGACCGCCTCGTACCGGATCATCCGGCGGACCTGGCGGCGCTGCATCCCGACGGCGCGGAGCATGCCGATCTCCCGCGTCCGCTCGGTGACGGCGAGCGCGAGCGTGTTCACGATGCCGAGCGCCGCCACCAGGACCGACAGCACCAGCAGGCCGAGGACGAGGTTGAGGAACAGGCCGATGTCCCCGGCGGCGTCGTCCTTCACCTGGGCGCGGTCCTTCAGCTCCAGGTTGGGCCACGGGGCGAGCGCCGCCTCCAGCGCGCCCCTGGCCGTGTTCGCGACGTCGACTTCGATGCGGTCGATGGGCGCGCCGGGATCGCGGGCCCGGTAGCCCGCCCAGTCGATGATCATGGACGGGGCGGACGGGGTCACCGACGGCCGGTCGGCGTAGATCCCCGCGACGCGGAACGTCCGGCGCGTCCCGTCCTGGTAGCGGCCCTTGATCGTGGTGCCGACCGTCCAGCCCTGCGACGTCGCGACGCTGCGGCCGACCAGCAGCGCGTCCCCGCGCGGGGACGGCGTCCCCTCCTGGAGCGGCAGGCGGAAATGGCCGAGCAGTTCGCCCGGCGGGCCCGCCGCCGCCGTCCGGACGGAGCCGTCCAGCTCGAAGCGCGCCGTCCGGATCGGGATCGCCGACCGCACGCCGTCCACGCCCGCCACCGCGCCCGCCGCCTCCGCCGCGACCGGCGTGATCTGGCTGCGCCCGGTGACCTGGTAGTCGGCGGTGAGGCCCGCGTCGAGCTGGCGGTCCACCGACGACGCCATCGACTGGACGATCACCGACACCGTCGCGATCAGCGCCAGCCCGATCATCAGCGCGGACGCGGTCGCCGCCGTCTGCCGGGGGTCGCGCAGCGCGTTCCGCCCGCCCATCCGGCCCGCGGTCCCGCCACGGACGAGGGGCCGGGCCAGCACCCGGATCACCGGACGGACGAGAACCGGCGACACCACGACCACCCCCGCGAACAGCGCCATCGCGCCCGCCCCGGCGAGCGTCAGCGCCGTCGACCCGTCCGCCGCGAGACCGGCCGCGACCAGGCCGCCGCCCGCCGCGAGCGCGACACCGCCGCACACCGCCCGTCCCCGCAGCGGGCGCGGCGCCGCCTTCCCCTCGCGGAGCGCGGCGACCGGCGGGATCCGCGCCGCGCGCCGCGCCGGGACGAACGCGGCGGCCAGCGTGACGGCCGTCCCCACCCCGTAGGACGCGATCACCGCCGAGGCCGGGACGGTCAGCGTCCCGAACGGCAGCTCCTCGCCGCCCGTGACGACGGTCATCAGCCGCGCCAGCCCGGCCGCGACGGCCGCGCCCGCCGCCAGGCCCAGCGTGGAGCCCGCGAGCCCGACCCCGGCCGCCTCGCCGAGCACCGACCGCGTCACCTGCCCGCGCGAGGCCCCGACCGCGCGCAGCAGCGCCAGCTCCCGCACCCGCCCGCTCACCAGCATCGCGAACGTGTTGAAGATGATGAAGGAGCCGACGAACACCGCGATCACGGCGAAGACCAGCAGGAACGTCCGCAGGATCTTGAGGATCTCCGTGAACGACGCGGCCTGCTCGTCGACGGCCTCCCGCCCGGTGATCGCCTCCACACCGGGCGGGAGAGCCGCCGCGACCGCGTCCCGGAGCCGTTCCTGCGGGACGCCGTCGTCCCCGTGCACGACGATCCGCGCATACGTCCCGGGATGGTCGGACAGCAGGCGCTGCGCGGTCTCCGGCGCGAACGCCGTCATCGAGAGCTGGCCGCTCAGCGCCGAGTCGCCCACCTCGAACAGGCCCGTCAGCCGGAACGCGCGCGTTCCCGACGTCAGCGCCACCGTGACCCGGTCGCCGACGCGGTACCCGGCGCCGGCGGCGGTCGTGACGTCGACGGCGACCTCGTCCGGCGCGGCGGGCGGCGTCCCGGACGTGAGGCGGGGGAGCGACAGGTCGGGGTCGCCGTCCCACGCCACACCTTGCTGCGGCTCCGCCCCGGCGATCGTGCCGCGCCGGTCGACGACGGCGGCGAACCCGGTGACGACGCCGTGCGCCTTCTCCACCCCGTCCACGCCTTGGACGGCCGCCAGCACCGACCGGGGGACGGGACGCTCCGCAGCCCGCTCGCCGAGCCCCGCCTCGAACGCCCGGTCCGTCCGGACGACGACGTCCGTGCCCCGCCCCAGGTCGTCGAAGGCCCGGTCGAACGAGCGGTCCAGCGTGGCGGAGAAGATCAGCGTTCCGGCGACGAACGCGACACCGGCCACCACCGCGACCGTCGACAGCAGCAGGCGGGCACGGTGCGCGGCGAGGCCGCGGAGCACGAGCTTGTACATCATGGGCCCGATTCCAGCCCGGACGGGCCGCCTCCCGGCAGCGCGAATCGTCGCGTCCGCGCCTACGAACGGACCGCGAACAGCCTCCGGGACGCGACTTTCGTAGGGGTCGCACGCCGCGTCGGGTGCGTACCGTGTTCCTGTGCGCATGCCTTTCCTGCCGGCGGGGCCGCGTCCCGCGCTCGCGCGGCTCCTCCCGCCCGGACGGTCCCGTGACCTGACCGCCGACGCTCTCGTCGTCGCGGTCGGCGCGGCGCTGAGCCTGGGCGGGGACGGCGGGACGATCGTCCGCCCGCACGGCGGCGCGACCGCCGCACTGTTCCTGGTTCCCGCGCTGGCGCTGGCGTTCCGGCGCCGCGCCCCGATGACGGTCGCGTGGATCACCGCCGCGCTCGCCGCCCTGGTGTGGGCCGTCGAGCAGGCCGCGCCCGGGACGCTCCTGCAGGTGAACGCCGACCACACCCTCCGGCCGCCGGTGTGGTGGACGCCGACCGCGCCGCTCGCCGCGTACGCGGCGATGGCGTTCCCGCGCGACGGCGCCCGCCCGGTCTGGATCCGCGCGCTCCCCGTCGCCGCGCTGCTCGTTCCCGTCGGCGCCCTCGGCGATGTGCTGCCCGGCTCGGCCATGCGGCAGTTCTCGGCGCAGGAGACCGACAGCATCGCGGCCCTCGAGTTCCGCAGCGTGTTCGCCGTGGCGGTCGCGGCGCTGATCGGCATGTACGCGGCCGCCCGCCGCCGCGCGGTCCAGGCGCTCACCGAGCGCGCGGAGCGGGCCGAGCGCGAGCGGCACCTGCTGGCCGAGCGGGCCCGCGCGGAGGAGCGCGCCCGGCTCGCCGCCGAGATGCACGACGTCGTCGCGCACCGCGTGACGCTGATGGTGCTGCAGGCGGGGGCGCTGCGCGTCCGGGCGCCGGACGAGCCGACCCGCGAGGCCGCCGAGGAGCTGCGCGGCACCGGCTGCCTGGCCCTCGAAGAGCTCCGCGACGTCATCGGCCTGCTGCGCCGCGACCAGCCGGCGGCGCCCCCGGCCGACTCCGGTCCGCTGCCCGACCTGTCCGTGCTGGTCGCCGAGTCGGCGGCGGTCGGCGTCCCGGTCGAGCTGGCCGAGCACGGCGACCCGCCGCCCGCGTCGCCCGCCGTGGGACGCACCGCGTACCGGGTCGTCCAGGAGGCGCTGACCAACGCGCGCAAGCACGCGCCGGGCGCCGCCGTCCACGTGGACGTCCGCTACCGCACCGACGGGGTGACGCTGACCGTCCGCAACGCGGCCGCGTCGCGCGAACCCGACGCGGACCTGGCGGCCAGCGGGTCCGGGATGGGCCTCGCCGGGCTGCGCGAACGCGTCGAGCTGATCGGCGGGACGTTCACCGCCGGCCCGCACCTGGACGGCTTCAGCGTCGAGGCGTCCCTGCCCGCCTACGTCCCGGTGGCCAAGCCGTGATCACGGTCCTGCTGGTGGACGACGAGCCGATGGTGTGCGCGCACCTGCGCACCATCCTCGGCGCGGCCGACGACGTCGAGGTGGTCGGGGAGGCGCACGACGGGGCCGCCGGGGTGGAGGCCGTCGTCCGGTACCGGCCGCACGTGGTGCTCATGGACCTGCGGATGCCGGGCGTGGACGGCCTCGCCGCGATCGAGCGGATCGCCGCGCTGCGCTCCCCGCCCGCCGTGGTCGCGCTGACGACGTTCGACGCCGACGAGTACGTGATCCGGGCGCTGCGGGCGGGCGCGGCGGGCTTCCTGCTGAAGTCGACGCCGCCGGAGGACCTGGTGAAGCTCGTCCGGGTCGCCGCCGACGGGCACACCGTGATGTCGGCCGCCGCGACCATGCGGCTGCTCGGCACGGCGGACGCCCGCGCGTCCGACCGCGACCGGACCCGGGCCCTCGTCGGCGGCCTCACCGGACGGGAGACGCAGGTGCTGGCCTGCCTCGGCGAGGGCCTGTCCAACGCGCAGATCGCGGGACGCCTCCACCTCAGCGAGGCCACCGTGAAGGGCCACGTCTCCCGGCTGCTCGACAAGCTGGGCTGCGCCAACCGGACCCAGGCGGGGCTCGTCGCCCGCGACGCGGGCCTGCGCTGAGCCCGCCGTCAGGCGCGGGTGCGGGACCGGCGGACCCCGACCGCCAGCACGACGGCGCGGATGACCCAGACGGCCAGCGCGATCTGCAGGACGGCGAGGAGACCCGCGCCGGGCCCGACCGTGAACGCCAGCACCAGGAACACCGCGAGCATCAGCGGGAACGCCTTGAAGTGCGGCCCGTGGCGGTGGTGATGGCGCCGCATGTGGTGGTGGTGCCGCGACATCGGATGCCCCGGCCCGCCGAACATGACGGCCGCCCCCTGCTGCCAGGGGACGTCGTCCTTCACCGCCTTCTCCGGCTCGGCCAGCCCGGTCGGGGCCGGCAGGTCCCGGACGAGCGCGCGCAGGTCGCCGCGCGTCTTGGCGGACAGCACGGTGTCGAGGCGCTCGTCCAGCTCACCGCGGTCGAGGCGTCCGGCGGCGAAATGGTCGTGCAGGGCGAGCATGACCGCGTCGCGCTCCGCGTCGCCGACGCGGATCTCATCCTGGCGTCCCATGTCACTCCCCGGTGCTCGTGGCGGTCGGCCCGGCGTCGTCGTCGCGGCCGTCTCCGCCGGTGTCGGTGTCTTCGTCGGCCAGGATGCGGTAGAGGTCGCGCCGCGTGTCCGACAGGACGTCCCTGGCCCGCTCGACCTGCTCCGGCGAGCCGGAGTGGACGATCTGCATCACCGCGGCGCCCGTCTGCGCGGCCTGCTTGAACAGCTCGGGGACGCCCTCGCCGAACTCGGGCGTCATCTCGGCCCACGGCTCGGCCAGCCGGTCGGCGTGCTCCTCGACGTAGGCGCGGCCCTCGTCGGTCAGGTGGAACGACCGCCGCCCGCCGGCCTCCTCGCCCGCGATCAGGCCCTCGTCCGCGAGTTGCTGGAGCGCCGGGTAGACAGCGCCGGGGGACGGCTTCCACGCGCCCTCGCTGCGCTCGTTGATCTCCTGGATGATCTGGTAGCCGTTGCGGGGCTCCTCGGCGAGCAGCACGAGGATCGCCGCGCGGACGTTCCCCTTGCGCGCCTTGGCGCCCCGGCCCCACGGCCCGCCGCGCCCCCGCGCCCAGGGCGGGCGGGGCCCGCCCCACGGGCCCGGGAAGGGGCCGTGGCCGTGCCCGCCGCCGAACAGGGCGCCGAACGGAAAGTCGCCCCAGGGGCCCCGGCCATGCATGTGACCCATGTTCTGCACCACCTTCTGAGAGATCTCTATGACCTCTCGCGATACGACAACGATATATCGAAGACGTCCGGCTGCGCCAGATGGTTCCCGGACCCGAAGTCGTCTGATCGCCGGGAAACGTGGGTAACAGGCGTATGAGGGGGACGATGGGCACACAAGAAGCGGTGACCGCGAGGGACGCGGTGTTCACGCCGGACGCGCAGGGTCCCAGCCTGCGCGTCCGCCGGGAGCTGCTGGTCGGGCTGCTGCTCTTCGCGCTGTACGCCCTGGTCACACGGCTCCCCGAGGGGGGCAGGACGGCCACCGCCCGCGCGCACGGCGAGGCGATCTTCAATCTGGAGAAGGCGCTGCACCTCGACGTCGAGCTCGGCCTCAACGGCTGGCTCGCGAACCAGTCCGTCCTGCGGGTGCTGGCGAACTACGAGTACGCGATCACCTATATCGCGAGCGCGCTGGCCCTGCTGGTCTGGCTGTTCATCCGGCATCCCGAGCGGTACCGGACGGCCCGCAACGCCTTCATCCTGCTCAACCTCGGCGGCCTCGCGACGTTCGCGCTGTATCCCGTCATGCCGCCGCGGCTCATGCCCGACCTCGGGTTCATCGACACCGTCATGCAGGGCCGCACCTGGGGGTCGTGGGGGTCGCCGCTGGTCGAGCACGCCGACAAGTTCGCCGCCGTGCCGTCCCTGCACATGGGCTGGACGCTGTGGGTCGGCGTCGAGCTGGCCCGCGTGAACGCCAAGCGCTGGGTGCAGGTCCTGAACGCCGTGCACGTCCTCGTCACCCTGTACGTCATCCTGGCCACCGCGAACCACTACATCCTCGACGCGGTCATCGCCGTCCCGTACGTGTTCGCCGCCGTGTTCGTCGCCGAGCGCATCGCCCGCCCGGCGCCCGTGCGGGCCGAGGGCCCCGACGCGTTCTTCCTCGCGGTGGAGACGCCCGAGGCGCCGCAGCAGGCCGGCGGCGTGATCATGCTGGACACCTCCCGGAAGGACGTCGGCCGCGACGACCTCGTCCGCGTGATCGGCGAGCGGCTCGGCGGGCTGCCCCGGTTCCGGCAGCGGCTCGTCCGGCGGGGCCGCTGGCGCCGTCCCGTCTGGCGCGACAACCGGCGCGTCGACTGGGACTGGCACGTCACCGAACGGCGCGTCGACGGAATGCCCGGCCTGCGCGCCGCGGTCGCCGAGCTCCAGTCGCAGGCGCTGCCGCTCGACCGGCCGCCCTGGCGCATGGTCGCGCTGAAGGGCGCCGAACCGGGCCGCACGGCGGTCGTCTACCTGATGCATCACGTGGTCGCCGACGGCGTCGGCATCGTGGCGCAGGCCGTCTACCTGATGGACCCGCCGCCCGAGCCGTTCACCGGCCGCGTCCCGCGCCGCCCGTTCCGCAAGGCGCTCGCCACCGTGATCGGGCTTGGCCAGCTCGCGGTGGACGTCGCGCCCCCCGACCGGCTGCCCGCCGCTGGGACGTCCGAACGGCGGTTCAGCACCATGCACCTGCCGCTCGCGACCGTCCGGGACGTGGGGCGCCGTTACGGCGCGCGGGTCACCGACGTCGTGCTGTGCGCGGTCGCGGGCGCGCTGAACCGCGTCGTCAGCGAGGAGGACGGGCGCCCCGGCACCTGCCGCGTCGCCGTCCCGCTGATGATGCGGCCGCCCGGCAGCGCGATGGTCGGCAACCACACCACCGCCGTCATGGTGGACCTGCCGATCGGGAAGATGTCCGAGACCGACCGGCTCGCGCTGATCTCCAAGCGGAGCCGGGTGCTGCGGTCCGGCACGCGGGCGCAGGCCGCGTGGACCGTGATGTGGCAGGCCGGACGCCTCATGCCCGCGCCGCTGCACGCCCGGTTCGCGCGGATGGCCTACAGCGGCCGCTTCCTCCAGGGCACCGTGTCGAGCCTTCCCGGCCCCGACAAGACGCTGCGGCTCGCGGGCGCCCCGCTCACCGCCGTGTACCCGATCGTCCCGATCGCGCCCGGCACGGCGTTCGCGATCGCCGGGCTCGGCGTCGACCGCGAGCTGTGCTTCGGCCTCTCGCTCGACCCCGGCCTCGCGGACGACGCCGACGTGCTGATGGACGCCGTCCGCGACGTCATCGAGGAACTCCGCGACGGCCCAGAGTGATCAGATGCTCCGCACGGCGCGCAGCGACTCCTTGAGGGAGCCCATCGTCGCGAACACGGCGGTCGGCTCGTAGCCGCAGTGCGCCATGCAGTTCGCGCAGCGGTCGTCGCGCCCCCGCCCGTAGGCGTCCCAGTCGGTCGTGTCGAGAAGCTCCTGGTAGGTGGCGGTGTAGCCGTCGTCCATCAGGTAGCAGGGCCGCTGCCAGCCCTTCAGCGAGTACGACGGGATCGCCCACGCCGTGCACGGGAAGTCGGCCTTCCCCTCGAGGAAGTCGAGGAACAGCGGCGAGTGGTTGAACCGCCAGCGGCGGCGCCGGCCGCCCGCGAACGCCTTGCGGAACAGCTCCCGCGTCTCCTCCACGCCGAGGAAGTGCTCCTGGTCGGGCGCCTTCTCGTACGCGTACGCGGGCGAGATCATCATCTGGTCGACGCGCAGGTCGTCGTTGAGGTAGTCGAGGACGTCGATCACCGTCTGCGGGGTGTCGGTGTTGAAGACCGTCGTGTTCGTGGTGACCCGGAACCCGCGCTCCTGGCAGAGCCTGATCGCGTCCACCGCCTGGTCGAACACGCCCTCCTTGCAGACGGACGCGTCGTGCCGCTCCCGCAGCCCGTCGATGTGCACCGCCCACGCGAAGTAGCGGGACGGCTCGAACCGGTCGATCTTCTTCGGGATCAGCGCCGCGTTCGTGCACAGGAACACGTACCGCTTCATCCTGACCAGCTCGGCGACCAGCTCCCCGATCTGCGGGTGCATCAGCGGCTCGCCGCCCGCGATCGACACCATCGGCGCCCCGCACTCGCGGATCGCCGCGACCGCCTGCTCGACCGGCATCCGCTGCTTCAGCACGTCCGCCGGGTGCTGGATCTTCCCGCAGCCCGCGCACGCCAGGTTGCACGCGTACAGCGGCTCCAGCTCGACGATCAGCGGGAACCGCGTCCGGCCGCGGAGCTTGTTGCGCAGGACGTATCCGCCGATGCGCAGGCTCTGGCGCAGTGGCATCGCCATGTCTACGAACCCTTCAGGTAGCGGCCCAGCGCGCTGAGGGGGAACACCAGGCGGTACAGGTGGTAGTTGATGTAGAAGTCGCCGGGGAAGCCGGTGCCGGTGAAGTGGTCCTCGTCCCAGGTGCCGTCCGGGCGCTGCCGCTCGACCAGCCAGCGCACGCCGCGTTCCACGGACTCGCCGCGCTCACCGGCGGCGAGCAGCGCGAGCAGCGCCCACGCCGTCTGCGACGCGGTCGAGGCCCCGTGCCCGACCCATGACCGGTCGCGGTAGGAGCGCAGGTCCTCGCCCCAGCCGCCGTCGTCGCGCTGGTGGCGCTCCAGCCAGCCGACCGCGTCCCTGATCACGGGCTTCTCGGGGCGCACGCCCGCCGCGATCAGCGCGGGCACGACGCTGCCCGTCCCGTACACGTGGTTGGCGCCCCAGCGGCCGAACCACGAGCCGTCCGGCTCCTGCGCCTTCAGCAGCCAGACGACGGCCCTCTTGACCAGCAGCGAGTCGGCCATGCCGCGGTGCGCCATCGCCTCCACCACGTGCGCGGTGACGTCCGCGGACGGCGGGTCGATCACCTCGCCGAAGTCGCAGAACGGCAGCCTGCGGCACAGCGTCCGGGTGTTGTCGGCGTCGAACGCGCCGAACCCGCCGTCCCGCGAGACCATCCCGGCCATCCACCGGACGCCCCGCTCGATCGCCGGCTCGGCCGGCGGATGCTGGACGCGGTTCAGCGCGATGACCACCTCCGCCGTGTCGTCGACGTCGGGATAGCAGTCGTTGTCGAACTCGAACGCCCAGCCTCCCGGGGGCAGCTCGGGGCGCCGCACCGACCAGTCGCCGGGGCCCCTGACCTCCTCGCGGACCACCCATTCGGCGGCCCGTTCCAGGGCGTGATGGCCGGTGGGGAGGCCCGCGTCGGCGAGCGCGTTCATGGCGAGGACGGTGTCCCAGACGGGCGACTGGCACGCTTCGAGCCGCCGTCCCTTGTCGTCGCGGATCGTGAAGCGTTCGAGGCCGTCCAGGCCCCGCTGGATGACGGGGTGGTCGAGGCCGTAGCCGAGGAGGTGCAGCGCTAGGAGGGAGTACACCCACGGTGGCTGGATCCCGCCCCACGAACCGTCGCGCTCCTGCCGTGCGATGATCCAGTCGGCCGCCCTGCGCAGCGCGGCCCTTCTCACGGCCTTCGCCGGGCGGCGTTCGTAGAGGTGGAGGGCCTTGTCGAGCGCCTGGAACGCCGCGTCCCAGCCCGTCCGCCTCTTGGCCTGACGCGGGACGTCGTAGTCCGGGTACAGCTCGTCCAGCGTGAACGGCAGCGGCCGGACGGGGCGCACCGCCGCCACCACCGTCAGCGGGACGATCGTCTGCCGCGCCCAGCACGCGAAGTCGTAGACGTTCAGCGGGAACCAGCGCGGCAGGAACATCAGCTCCGGCGGCACCACCGGCAGCTCGTCCCACGGCCACCGGCCGAACATCGCCAGCCAGAAACGCGTGAACACGCGCGTCGCCGGAATGCCGCCCTGGCCGCGGATGTAGGCGGCGGCGCGGGCCATGTGGTCGGCGCCGGGCAGATCCCCGGCGAGCCGCAGCGCCACGTACGCCTCGACGGTCGTGGACAGCTCGGGCGGCCCGTCGTGGAAGTTCGCCCACGTGCCGTCCGCGGCCTGCTGCGACCTGATCCAGCGGGCCGCCTCGCGGGTGTCGCCGTCGTCGCGGATGCCGAGGAACTCGCGGAGGAGCAGGTCCTCGGCGTCCATCGTGACGTTCGTCTGCAGCTCGCCCTTCCACCAGCCCTCCGGCGACTGGAGCAGGAGCAGATGCTCGCTCGCGGCCTCCACCGCGTCGGCGGCCGTCCGGGTTCCGGTCGTCTTTTCCACCGCTGTCATCAATGATCCCTGCGAGTGACGAAGTCGGCGATGTGCAGGAACTCGGCGCGGACGGGCTCGGGCAGCCGCGCGGAGACCAGGTGCTCGGCGGCGCGCTGGATGCGGCTCTCCGCCTCCATCTCGGCCCACGCGCGCCCGCCCGCCGCCTCCACCAGCGCGGCGACCTGCTCCAGGTCGTCCTCGGCGAGGTCCGGGCGGGCGTACAGCTCGGCCAGCAGCGCGGCCTCCGGCCTGTCGGCGTTCAGCGCGGCGACGATCGGCAGCGACATCTTGCGGGACCGCAGGTCCGACAGCGCGGGCTTGCCGGTCGTCGCCGGGTCGCCCCAGATGCCGAGCAGATCGTCCACGAGCTGGAACGCGATGCCGAGGTCGGCGCCGAACGCGTCCAGCGCGTCCGACAGCGATTCCGGCGCCCCGTCCAGGACGGCCCCGATCGAGCAGGAGCACGCCAGCAGCGCGGCGGTCTTGTCGGACGCCATCGCCAGGCACTCGTCCACGCTGATCTGCCTGCGGGTCTCGAAGTCCATGTCGAGGGCCTGGCCGGTGATGAGCCGGCGAGTGGTGGCGGTCAGCGCGCGCGCCGCCCGCGCGGACCCCTGCCCGGGTGCCTCCAGCAGAACCTCGACGGCGAGCGCGAGGAGCGCGTCACCGGCCAGGATCGCTGACGCTTCGCCGAAGACCGTCCACGCTGCTGGACGGTGCCTGCGGGTCCGGTCGCCGTCCATGATGTCGTCGTGCAGAAGCGAGAACGCATGGGTCAGTTCGACCGCGACCGCTCCCGGTAGAGCGCTCTCTGGCGGAGCCAGGCCCGCGCGAGCGGAGAGCAGCGCGAGCGCCGGCCGGAGCGCTTTCCCGGCCGGGGTCTTGCGCGGACGGCCCTCTTCGTCCGTCCAGCCCAGGTGGTAGGCCGCGACACGGTAGGTGCGCGGATCGAGCCGTCCGACCGCGGCGCGCAGCGCCCCGTCGACCAGCTCGCGGACATCGGTCAAGGAGACCGGAACGGTCGTCACCGGCTCCTCACCCCCTCCATGTGGCGGTCTTGGGGGCGTTCCAGGTGGCGGCGGACCAGGCGGGCGGCGGTGAGACCGCTCCGCACCGCGCCCTCCATCGTGTCCGGCCAGCCCGTGTCGGTCCACGCCCCGGCAAGGAACAGGCCCGGCGCCCGCGTCGCCGCGGAGGGCCGGACGGACGCGCTGCCGGGACACTGCCGGAACGTCGCCCGCCGCTCGCGCGTCACGAACAGGTCCCGGACGACGGCGCCCCGCGCGGCCGGCAGCAGCCGCCGCAGCTCGGGCACGAACCGGGCGCGCAGCTCGGCGGTCGGCATGTCGATCCAGCGGTCCGCGGCCGACAGCGAGATCGCCAGGTACTGGCCGCGGCGCAGGCCGCTCACCGCCGTCCGGTCGAACACCCACTGGACGGGCGAGCCGACCGCGGCGGCGAACGGGCGATCCAGCACCTTCCGGTCGTAGACGACGTGGACGTTCACGATCGGGCTGGCGTCCAGCTCGTGCCAGCGCAGCGGGTCCGGCAGCGCCTGCGCGGGCAGCAGCCGCGCCGCCGCCTCGTGCGGCACCGCCATGATCACCGCGTCGGCGGCCACCGGGACGCCGTCCACGACCACCTTCGGGTCCGTGGTGACCGCCTCCACCTTCGCCTTGAGCCGGACCGTCCCGCCCATCTCCGCGATCCGCCGCAGCGCCGGGCCGCCGTGCAGCTCCTCCAGCGGGACGAGCGGCAGCCCGATGTCGGCCGCGTCCGCGCGCCCGAACAGCGCCCGGCGGCACACCATCGCCGACAGGCCCATCGCGGCGTCGTCCACCTCGGCGTTCAGCGCGGACGTCAGGAACAGGCCCCACAGCGCCTGCCGCGCCCACGGCCGCTGCCCGTGCTCCGCCAGCCACGACCCGGCCGGCACGGCGTCGAGCGCCGGGTCGGCCGGGTCGAGCCTCCGGATCCCCGCCGCCGCGCGGATCGCGCGGAGCCGGTCCATGGCGGGGAGCGGCGCGTATCCGGCCAGCGCGGGCAGCAGATGCAGCGGGCTCGGCAGGTTCGAGCGCCTCAGCCTGGCTGGTCGTGCCCCTGGTCGGAGGACGGGGACGTCGAAGCGATCCTGCACGTCCACCAGGTGCTCGGCGCGCAGCCTGCGCAGCAGCCCCTGATACGCCGAGCAGCACCGTAGGAAGACGTGCTGGCCGTTGTCGACGCACAGGTCGCCGCGTCCGAACGAATGCGTGGCGCCGCCCAGCCACGGCCTGGACTCCACGAGCGTCACCGGGACGCCCGACTCCTGCAGCGCGATCGCGGCGCTGATGCCCGCGAGCCCGCCGCCCACGATGACCACGCTCATCGCTCCACCCCCGAGAGGGCACGGGCCGCCACGACCGCCTTCTGCCACGTCGGCAGGGACACGCGTGTGCTGAGCGCTTGCGACGGGCGCGCCGCGATGTTCTCCAGGAGGCGGCGATAAATGCCCGCCATCGCGGCCGTGCACGCGGCGCTGCGGCGGTCCAGCAGCGGCAGCAGCCGCAGGCCCTCGGCGTACCAGGCGCGTGCCCGCTCCGCCTGGAAGCCGACCAGCTCGTTCAGCCGCCACGGCGGGTCGACGAACTTGCCGGCGTCGTCCAGGTTGAGGGTGCAGCCGAAGCGCTCCAGGTCTTCGGTGGGGATGTAGATCCGGCCCGCGATGCGGTCTTCGCGCAGGTCGCGGAGGATGTTCGTGAGCTGCAGCGCGACGCCGAGCGAGTCGGCCAGTCCTTCGGCGCGCAGGCGGCCCTCCCCGCCGAACACCCCGAGCGACAGCCGGCCGACCGTCCCCGCCACCCGCTGGCAGTAGCGCAGCAGGTCGTCGAACGTCTTGTAGTCGGCGCCGCGGACGTCGTCCTCGCAGCCGTCGATCAGCTCGGCGAACGCGTCCAGCGGGATCGGGTAGCGGCCCGCCGCGTCCACCAGCGCCGTCAGCACCGGATGGCCCTCCAGGGCCTGGACGTCCGCCCGCCGGCGCAGCACGTCCTGCACCGTCGCCAGGCGCCGCCGCGACCGGTCGAGCAGGTCGAGACGCACGCACGCCGGGTCGGGGCCGTCCCCGATGTCGTCGATGCCGCGCGCGAACGCGTAGATCGCGCTCATCGCCCGCCGCTTCGGGACCGGCATCAGCCGGATCCCGTAGGAGAAGTTGCGGGCCTCCTCGCGCACCACCCGCTCGCAGTGCCGATACGCCTCGACGACCTGGCCGGAACGCTCGCACGTCTCCGAAACCGTCATCGCCTCCCCCTTTCCGTTCCGAGGGCTCGTGCCCATCCGGTCAGCAACGTGGGCCGCCGCGGGCGCAGGCGCCGCGCGAGCACGTCGTAACGGCCGCGCTCCAGCGCGGTGAGCGCGGCACGTCCGCCCGCCACGTAGCCCGCCACGGCGACCCGCGCCCAGCCCGTCAGGCCCGCCAGCAGCGGCGCGGCGCCGCCGTCCAGCAGGTCGCGGGCGCGGGCGGCCTCCAGCGCGAGGACACCGCGCAGCCGCGTCGGCGTCACCGGGCGGGCGAGGTCGTCCTCCGCGCAGCCGAACCGGCGGAGGTCCTCGCCGGGCAGGTAGATCCGCCCGGCCCGGTAGTCCTCCCCGGCGTCCTGGCAGTGCTCGATGATCTGCAGCGCTGTGCAGACGTCGTCCGACGCCGCCACCAGCCCGGGCCTGTGCGCCCGGAACAGGCGCAGGACGATCCGTCCCACCGGCGCGGCCGACAGGGCGCAGTACTCCGTCAGCTCGCCGAACGTCTCGTACCGGTGGACGGCCTGGTCCCGCCGGTTCGCCCGGACGAGATCGCGGAACGGCTCCTCCGGGAGCCGGTGCGCGTGGACGGCCGGGGCCAGCCTCCGTAACTGCGGCAGGTTCGGCGTCCGTCCGGCGAACACGCGGTCGAGGTCGTCGTCCACGAGACCGAGCAGCTTGGCCCGCTGCTCCCGCGGCGCCTCGTCGCCGACGTCGTCGACGAGCCGCGCGAAACCGTAGACGGCCAGCAGCCCGGCGCGGTGCCGGGCGGGCAGCAGCCGCGTCGCGACCGGGAAGTTCTCCCGCGCGGCGAGCCGGTCCAGCGTGCGATCGTGCTCGTCGAAGCTCCAGCCGTCACGGCTCCGGCCGTCGCGGCCCCGGCCGTCGTCGCTCCGGCCGTCGTGGCTCCTGGGCGATTCAATGATCACCTTTATGAGATCGACCGGACCGGCACTAGAGAAACTCTGGCCAAGGTATGGAGTTTTTGAAACGCTGCGCGGCCGGGCGCAACCGTTCCACAGTCACCGGCCCTCCGAAGGTTGACCTTCCAGCGGGGGTGTGCGATAACAATGTTATTGCTTGAAAACGTTGTTACTGCGAGGGTCGATGAGCGAAGGAACCGCAGCTCCCAGCGCGTACGCGCTGGCCCAGAGGCAGGGCGACCGGGCGATCCGGACAACGCTCCTCGACGCCGCCAGCCGCCTGCTGGCCGCCGAGGGGTCGCAGGCCCTCGCGCTCCGCCGCATCGCCGCGGAGGCCGGCTGCTCGACCACCGTCCTGTACCGGATGTTCGGCGGCAAGACCGGCCTCACCGAGGCGCTCTACATCGAGGGCTTCGAACGGTTCCGCGAGCGGCTGGCCGCCGTCCCGCCCCACCCTGACCCGCGCGACTACGTGCGGGAACTCGGCCGCGCCTACCGGGCCAACGCGCTCGCCGAACGCAACTACTACGGGCTGATGTTCGGCGAGACCGTCCCCGGGTTCCAGCCCGGCGAGGAGGCCATGGACAAGGCCGCCTCCGCCTACGCGGTCCTGGAGAACGCCGTGGCCGCCTGCGCCGCCGCCGGCCTCCTCATCGACGCCGACCCGGGCCACGTGGCGGCGTCGTTCTGGTCCGGAATCCACGGCTTCGTCAGCCTCGAACTCGGCGGCCATCTGGACGACGCCGAGGCCGTCCTCGACGCCTTCATGCGCGGCGTGTCGTCCGGCTTCTTCGTCGACGCATCGTCACCCAAGTAGTTCCGAGTAGTTCCCAGTAGTTCCGAAGTGAGGTCACCATGACGACCTTCAAGAATCCCTACTTGCAGGGGCTCCTCGCGCCCGTCACCGAGGAGGTCACCGCCCACGACCTGCCCGTCACCGGACGCATCCCGTCCGGCCTGCGCGGCCGCTACCTGCGCATCGGCCCGAACCCGCTCGGCCCGGTCGGCCCGGACGGCCCGGTCGGCCCGGACGGCCCGGTCGGCCCGGACGGCCCGGACGGCCCGGACGGCCCGGACGAAGACGCGTCCTACCACTGGTTCACCGGCGACGGGATGGTCCACGGAATCCGGCTCCGCGACGGCCGCGCCGAGTGGTACCGCAACCGCTGGGTCCGCTCACGGGACGTTGTGGAACGGCTCGGCGAACCGTGGGCCGGGGGGCCTCTCGTCGAAGGGTTCGACCAATCGCCCAACACCCATGTCATCGAACACGCCGGAGAGACGTACGCGCTCATAGAGGGCGGGTCGAGGCCCTACCGGCTCGACCACGAACTCCGCACGCTCGGCCCCTGCGACTTCGGCGGCACCCTCAAGGGCGGCTACACGGCGCACACCAAGAAGGACCCCGACACCGGCGAACTCCACGCCATCGGATACTTCTTCGGCTGGGAGCACCTGGAATACACCGTCCTGAGCACGGACGGGCGGATCGTCCGGTCGGTGGAGATCCCCGTCGCAGACTCCCCGATGGTGCATGACTTCGCGCTGACGCAGAAGTACGTCGTCATCTACGACCTGCCCATCACGTTCTCCATGCGGTTGGCCGAGGAGGGGCTGTCCCTGCCGTACGCGTGGAACCCCAAGCATCCCGCCCGGGTCGGCTTGATGTCGCGCGATGGTGGCGCCGAAGACATCCGGTGGATCGACATTCCGCCCTGCTGGGTCTTCCACACGCTCAACGCCTACGACTCCGGCTCCGGCTCCGGCTCCGGCTCCTACGATGATGGTGATCGTGTGGTCGTGGACCTCGTCTCCTTCCCCAGCTTCATGCACGGCGGGCGGCTGGAGGGCAACCCGCCGCCGACCCTGGACCGCTGGACGATCGATCCCGTGAGAGGGAGCGTCCGCCAGGAGACGGTCGACGACCGCGCCCAGGAGTTCCCTCGGGTGGACGAGCGGCTCCTCACGCGGCCACACCGGTACGGGTACACGGTGACCGCGGAGGCCGTCGTCCAGAACCAGGCGGGCGAAGCCCTGATGAAGCACGACTACGTGGACGGGTCGTCAGAGACCCGGCTCTTCCCGGCCGGGTCCGGTGTGGGGGAGGCGGTCTTCGTGCCGTCCGGTTCTTTCTCCGCTGAGGATGATGGCTATTTGATGGCCCTGACCTTCGACCCTGAGCGGCAGGGCACCGATCTGGTCATCATCGCCTCGCAGGACTTCGCCGGGGAGCCCGTCGCCACCGTCCATCTTCCGGTCCGCGTGCCGCTCGGGTTCCACGGGACCTGGGCTCCTGATGCCGCCTGATCTCGCTACGGCAGGTGGGGGAGCAGGTGTGTTGCTACGTCCAAGGCTCGGGTGGTCTGGGTTCGGTTGGCCGGTGTCCAGGACTCGGCCGTCCAGACCTCGGAGAGGACGGCTGTGACGAAGCCCCACGCCTCCACCCGTTCGCGGGGGAGGGCCATGCCGTCCGCAAGCTGCTCTACGCGGGCCGGGACCAGCTTGAGCAGGGCTTCGTCGCGGTCGTCCGGGTCGGGGTTGTAGAGCAGCGCTCCCGCTTCGTAGCCGCGGTCGCCGACATAGCCGTGCGGGTCGATCGCCAGCCACGGCTCGCGGGTCGCCCGCAGGACATTGTCGTGGTGGAGGTCGCCATGCAGGACGACCCGATCGGTGTTGTCCGAGCAGAGTTCGTTAAAGAGGCTTCCCGCGCGCTCGACCAGGTGGCGGGGGAGCGGGTCGTCTCCCGGGAAGCGCCGCAGGTGGTCGGTGAACGAGGTGCCCGCACTGGACAGGTCCGGTAGCGGGCAGTCCGGCGGAGGTGTGCGATGCAGCCGCTTTATGACGGCGATCACGTCGGCCGTCGCCTCCTCGTCCTTGCCCGGGACCAGGGCGCGCGCCAAGGTTCCGGGCGTGGCGCGTTCCAGCAGGAGCGCGCCGCGCTCCGGGTCGTGTTCGAGCAGGCGGACGGCGCCCCGACCGTCGTAGAAGGTGAGCGCCGCCGCCTCGATGTCGAGATGGCCCGGCTGCGGTGGTCCGAGTTTGAGCACCACCGCCGAGCCGTCGTCCTCCCGCGTTGCCTCGGCCACCCAGTGGTAGCTCAGCTCGAACGGACGTCCTACGCGCAGCCGCCAGTCGCGAGCCACGGCGTCAATGATCGTGGGCAGGTCGTCCAGCCATCGTCGGCCGCCAGCGCCCCAGACTTCCAGGGCGTTGCGGACGAGTGCGGGCGGAGGCAGGGTGGAGGGCATGAGACCAACCCTGCCATTGGGTTAGCCGAGGCGTTCATCCAGGTGGACGGTGACCTCGTCGCCGACGTCCTTGCCCAGTGCTTGGCGGAGTTCCGCCTTGACCGCCAGCTTGTGGTTGCCGTCGCCGAGCGCCATGAACGACCCCTGGAACGGGTGCCCGTCAATGGTCCCCTTGACTTTGACCAGGCCGCGCGTCCCGAAGAACTCGGCCGACTCGGGCCAGATGACGTATGTCCAGCCGCCCTTGGCGGGGCTCTTCTGCAGGGACGCCTTGAACTGCTTGTCGAGCGTGTGCTGCTTGGTGTTGGTGTTGGTCGTTGGTGTCATCTGAGGTCCCTCCCCGGGGCTGGTTGAGCGGTTCTTAGGGGAGACCTCCTGGGAGCTCGAAACTCATCGGTCGTCGTCGTCCGGTTCGGTGGGTCTCGTTGGAGTGATCTCCAGGTAGGCGGTGTCTGTTGTCCTCGCACCGACCGCCTTGCGGTACAGCCGCAGGAGTGCGCCGAACCGTCCGTCCAGGATTCGCTCGGCTTGCTCGGCCTCGTGGGACTCCAGGACCCGGGCGGTCGCTTCGGCCTTCGGACCTAGAGGTTTGCCTCTGACCGTGCTCGGCGTTACGAGGACGCGTGGGTTCCGGCGGATGCGTTTCACCTTTCCGGAGTCCGCTGCGGTGCTGGCGTAGAGGCGTCCGTTCGCCAGGGCGCAGGAGAGGGGCGTCGGCACCGCTTCGCCGTTGGCGCGGAATGTCACCACTAGGGCGGTGCCATGCCCGCGGAGGCGGCGCGAGGCCCTGTTTGGTGGAGTCGATGTCGTTCGGCGGGCTGATGGGTGGAGCGCGCGTTTGCATAGCCAGTACACGACGTCCCACTTGCGGATCATGCGCTTACCTTACGGGTGCTGCTTAGGGCGGGTCTGTGTTGGTGCGGGGTTGGTGCGCTTCTTTCTGCCGGCGCGTGCCTGGGCTTTCTTTTCTTCTGGTGTAAGTGCGGTTGCTGTGGTGGACGGCTGAGGTGCCTTCCGAAGGTGTGAGCGCTCGTTTCTCGTTGCGACGGTTGCTGTCACGTTGGTTGCTGTTGTTGGGTTGGGGTTGGGTGTTCGTCTGCTGGTTGGGTGCGGGGTTCGGTTGTTCGGCGCTACGCGCGAAAAGCCGTCGGCTGGGGTGAGGGGGCCAGGGAAAATGCGGTGATAAAACTGTGGCGTGTCTGAATTGTCCACCGTTGTTGCTGGTCAGGGGGCATATAATTGAGGTATCGGAGGTTGTGAATTCTTGGGATGGGGGTGAAGTTTGTGGCGGTGCCCGTTGAGATTGTCTCTAGAATTGCGGATCAGCGTGAGTGGGGTGACCGGGAATGGTTTCCGCCTGGTCCGCAGCTTGCCATCTGTCTGTCGGGTGGGAAGGAGCGGCTCGCTGATCTCACCGATGATGAACTCTTGCAGGTCGCTGCCGCCGCTCGGCGGCAGACCTCGTGGGCTCAGGCTCGGGAACTGGCCGCCATCGCTGAACTTGCCCAGCGGCGTGAGGACGCGGGTGCCCCCGACTATCGGGTCCTGTCCGCGCGGGAGTCGGTCACCGAGGAAGTCGCCGCTGCGCTGACGGTTACCGGGAACACCGCCGCCACTCTGGTGCACCTGGCCGAGACTTTGTCCGGGCCGCTGGCCGCTACTGGCGATGCTCTGGAAGCCGGACGGATCGACCTGGCCAAGGCCCGTGTCATCGTCGACACCACTGACGGCCTGCCCTGTCAGGTCGTCGGTGGGGTCGAGGCTGCGGCGCTGGCGAAGGCGTCCGAGCAGACCACCGGGCAGCTACGCCGCCGCATCAAGCGCATAGCCCAGCGGCTCGCGCTCGAAGCCGTCGAAGAGCGCAAACGCCAGGCGGTCCGCAGCCGCAGGCTGGAATTGTTCGACACCCCTGCTGGCACTGCTGATCTGGTCCTGTGTGACCTGCCCTCCGAGGACGCTCATGCCATCTACAACAAGATCACCGCTGCGGCGCAGGGACTGAAGTGTGATGGTGACCCTCGGCCTCTGCACTGCATCCGCGTTGATCTGGCTACCCAACTCCTCCACGGTCACCAGCTCCCCGACGCGATCCGTACCCTTCTGGCCGATCCCGCCAGTGACCCGCCCCGGCCCCCGCACGAGCCCGATCTACCCACGGGCAACGCCGTCTCTGGCCTGGCCGCCGTGATTGACCGGCGGCTTGGGCACGTGCGCGGACGTGTTCGTCCGGCGGAGTTGCCGGACGCCATCGCCGCCGCCGCTCAGCGTGTTCGTGAGGAACTCGCCTCGGCTCGGGACGCGGCCTGCCACGGCCACGACCGTCAGCCCGGCTACCGGCCCCCGGCCGCGCTGCGCCGCGAAGTCCAGGCCCGCTTTCCCACCTGTGTGTTTCCGACCTGCAACCAGCCCTCCCACCGGTGCGACCTGGACCACACCGTGCCCTGGCGGCCCGGGATCACCTGCCGCTGCAACCTCGCCCCGCTCTGCAGGCGGCACCACCGGCTCAAACAGAGCCCCGGTTGGCACCTCCATCAGCCGTGGCCCGGGCTCCTCCTCTGGGTGACGCCGTCCGGTGCCTGGTACATCGTCCGCTCCGACCGGCAGTGAGGGCCGGGGGTGCAAGAAGCTTGATGTCGAGATAAATTGAAGTTAGCTTGACATCAAGAGAAAAGTGGCGGAAGTTGGGCGGCCCTGATTCCCGGTCGGAAGCCCGACTAAGGCAGGATCAAGGTAGGCGAGCACTGAACCGCTGAAGATCGATACATGCCCGCGCGCTCATGTCCCGGACCGGACGCGCGGTGGTGACGGAGGAGGAGTCCGTGTCCGCGAACAGCTTCGGCAGCCGTGACAAGCTGCAGGTGGGCGACAGGTCGTATGACATCTATCGGCTGGACGCCGTCGAGGGCTCGGCTCGTCTCCCGTACAGCCTCAAGGTGCTGCTGGAGAACCTGCTGCGCACCGAGGACGGCGCGAACGTCACGGCCGACCACATCCGCGCGCTCGCGCAGTGGGACGCGCAGGCCCAGCCGAGCAAGGAGATCCAGTTCACCCCGGCCCGCGTGATCATGCAGGACTTCACCGGCGTGCCGTGCGTGGTGGACCTCGCCACGATGCGCGAGGCCGTCCGGGAGCTGGGCGGGGACGCGAGCAAGATCAATCCGTTGGCGCCCGCCGAGATGGTCATCGACCACTCCGTCATCGTCGACTACTTCGGCTCGCCGGACGCGTTCGAGCGCAACGTGCAGCGCGAGTACGAGCGCAACCGGGAGCGGTACCAGTTCCTGCGGTGGGGGCAGACGGCGTTCGACGAGTTCAAGGTCGTCCCGCCCGGCACCGGCATCGTCCACCAGGTGAACATCGAGCACCTCGCCCGCGTGGTGTTCGACCGCGACGGCGTCGCCTACCCCGACACCTGCGTCGGCACCGACTCGCACACCACGATGGAGAACGGCATCGGCGTGCTCGGGTGGGGCGTCGGCGGCATCGAGGCGGAGGCCGCGATGCTCGGGCAGCCGATCTCGATGCTCATCCCGCGCGTCGTGGGCTTCAAGCTGAGCGGTGAGCTGCCCGCCGGGACGACCGCGACCGACCTGGTGCTGACCGTCACCGAGATGCTGCGGGAGCACGGCGTCGTCGGCAAGTTCGTCGAGTTCTACGGCGAGGGCGTGCACGCGCTGCCGCTGGCGAACCGTGCCACGATCGGCAACATGAGCCCCGAGTTCGGGTCCACCTGCGCGATCTTCCCGATCGACGACGAGACGCTGAGCTACCTGCGGCTGACCGGACGGAGCGAGGAGCAGATCGCGCTCGTCGAGGCGTACGCGAAGGCGCAGGGGCTGTGGCTCGACCCGTCGGTGGAGCCCGAGTTCTCCGAGTACATGGAGCTCGACCTCGCGACGGTCGTCCCGTCCCTGGCCGGGCCGAAGCGCCCGCAGGACCGGATCTCCCTCTCGGCCGCCAAGCAGACCTGGCGCCGGGACGTGCAGAACTACGTCGCGAGCGTCCAGGGCGCGGCGGACGAGGCGTCCAACGAGTCCTTCCCCGCCTCCGACTCCCCGGCGATCAGCCACGACACGAGCGGCGACAAGCCGCGGCACGTCGACCCCAACGGCTCCTTCCGGCCCCACAACCGGGTGCCCGTCACGCTGGACGACGGCACGGCGTTCGAGCTCGACCACGGGCATGTCGCCGTCGCCGCCATCACGTCCTGCACCAACACGTCCAACCCGTACGTGATGATCGGTGCCGCGCTGCTCGCCAAGAACGCGGTGGAGAAGGGCCTGACCCGCAAGCCGTGGGTCAAGACCTCGCTCGCGCCCGGGTCGCAGGTCGTCACCGACTACCTGGAGCGCGCGGGGCTCACCCCGTACCTCGACAAGATCGGTTTCAACCTGGTCGGGTACGGCTGCACCACCTGCATCGGCAACACCGGGCCGCTGCAGCCGGAGATCTCCAAGGCCGTCAACGACAACGACCTCGCGGTCACGGCGGTCCTGTCCGGCAACCGCAACTTCGAGGGCCGCATCAGCCCCGACGTGAAGATGAACTACCTGGCGTCCCCGCCGCTGGTCATCGCCTACGCCCTGGCCGGGACGATGGACATCGACATCCTCAACGACCCGATCGCCGACGGCACCGACGGGCCCGTCCACCTGCGCGACATCTGGCCCGCGCCGGAGGAGGTCGCCGCGATCGTCGAGTCGTCCATCGGGCAGGAGATGTTCACGCAGAGCTACGCCGACGTCTTCAAGGGCGACCAGCGCTGGGCCGCCCTGGACATCCCGTCCGGCGACCTCTTCGAGTGGGACCCGTCGTCCACCTACGTCCGCAAGGCCCCGTACTTCGACGGCATGAACGCCGAGCCGGAGCCCGTCACCGACATCCACGGCGCGCGGGTCCTGGCGAAGCTCGGCGACTCGGTCACCACCGACCACATCTCCCCGGCCGGGTCCATCAAGGCCGGCACGCCCGCCGCGCAGTACCTCCAGGACAACGGCGTCGCCGTCAAGGACTTCAACTCCTACGGCTCGCGCCGCGGCAACCACGAGGTCATGATCCGCGGGACGTTCGCCAACATCCGGCTCCGCAACCAGCTCCTGGACGACGTCGAAGGCGGCTACACCCGCGACTTCACCCAGGACGGCGCCCCCCAGGCGTTCATCTACGACGCCGCGCAGAACTACGCCGCGCAGGACACCCCGCTCGTCGTCATCGCCGGCAAGGAGTACGGCTCCGGGTCGTCGCGCGACTGGGCCGCGAAGGGCACCGCGCTGCTCGGCGTCCGCGCCGTCATCGCCGAGTCGTACGAGCGCATCCACCGCTCCAACCTCATCGGCCTCGGCGTCCTGCCGCTCCAGTTCAAGGACGGCGACTCCGCCGCGTCCCTGGGCCTCACCGGCACCGAGACGTTCGACATCACCGGCGTCACCGCCATGAACGAGGGCGGCGTCCCCGACGAGGTCACCGTCAAGGCGGACGGCAAGGAGTTCACCGCGACCGTCCGCATCGACACCCCCGGTGAGGCGGACTACTACCGCAACGGCGGCATCCTCCAGTACGTCCTGCGCAACCTCATCCGCAAGTAGGCCGCACCAGCGAAGCGGGCCGCTCCTGAAGGGGCGGCCCGTTTCAGCGTTCCACCGCCAGGCGGACGCCGAAGCCGATGAACGCCACGCCCGTGACCTGCTGCAGGCGGCGCTTCACCGCCGGACGCGACAGGACGCGCCGTGCCGCGCTCGCCGCGACGACGACGAACCCCAGCCACACCAGCACCTCGGCGACGTGGATGACGCCGAAGAGCATGCTCGTCCCGAACATCGGCGCGCCATGCGGGATGAACTGCGGAAGCATGCTCATGTAGAAGACCCCGACCTTGGGGTTCAGCAGGTTGCTCGTCAGGCCCGTGCGCAGCGCGGTGAGACCGGAGACGCTCGCGTCCGGCGCCTCCTCCGAATCCCGCGTCTTCCGGCGGGCCTTCCACAGCGCCTGCCCGCCCAGCCACAGCAGGTAGCACGCGCCCGCGACGCGCAGCACGTCGAATGCGATCTGGGACGCCGCCAGCAGCGCGGTCAGCCCGGCGGCGCTCGCCGCCGCCCAGCACAGCAGGCCCGACGCCACCCCGGCACCGGCGAGATAGCCCGTTCGCCGTCCACTGGTCACGGTCGTGCGCAGGACGAGCATCGTGTCCACGCCGGGGGTGATCGTCACAAGGGCGGCCACCGCGGCGAAAGCGAGGCAAGCCGTGAGCATGCGTTCCATTCTGCCAGGCATGTTCCGGGGCGCTGCGGGAACGGGCCGACGGGAATTTGATTGGATCGGACCATGGCTGACACGAAGAAGATCGGCGACCTGGACGTCTTCCCGCTCGCGCTCGGCGGCAATGTCTTCGGCTGGACCGCCGACCGGGACCGCTCCTTCGAGATCCTGGACGCCTACGCCGGGGCCGGCGGCACCTTCCTCGACACCGCCGACCAGTACTCGGCGTGGGTCGACGGAAACCGCGGCGGCGAGTCCGAGACCATCATCGGCGACTGGACGACGGCCCGCCGCAACCGCGACGACCTCGTGATCGCGTCCAAGGGCGGCCGCCACCCCGACCACCAGGGCCTGTCCGCGCCGACGATGAGAGCCGCCGTGGACGCCTCGCTCACACGGCTCCGCACCGACCGCATCGACCTCTACTACACGCACTTCGACGACCCGTCCGTCCCCGTCGAAGAGATCATGACGACGCTGGACGAGCTCGTCACCGCGGGCAAGATCCGGCAGATCGCGGTGTCCAACATCGAGCTCGACCGGCTGGAGGCGTCCCTGGAGTTCAGCGAACGCGAGGGAACCGCCCGCTACGTCGCCATCCAGCCGCACTACAACCTCGTCTCCCGCGACACCTACGAGGGCGAGCGCCGCGCCATCGCCGAACGCCACGGGCTGGCCGCCGTCCCGTACTACGGCCTCGCCTCCGGCTTCCTGACGGGCAAGTACCGTCCCGGAGCCAACGTCGACAGCGTCCGGGCCGGAGGCGCGGCCAAGCACCTCGACACCGAACGCGGCCGCAAGGTCCTCGCCGCCCTCGACATCGTCGCCGAGGAACAGGACAAGGCCGTCGCGACCATCGCGCTGGCGTGGCTCGCCGCACAGCCGACCGTCGCCGCCCCCATCGCCAGCGCCCGCACCCTCGAGCAGCTCCCGCCGCTCGTCGACGTGGACGACACGGTCCTGACCGGCGACCAGCTCCAGCGCCTCACCGACGCCTCCGCCTGACCCTCATCGCCCGCAACCTGATCTAGAACTCGATGAGCTTCCGTGGGTCGAACCGGACCGTGAACGGCCTGGCCGCCTCGATCTTCGCGTCGACGGGCTGCCCGCCTTCGATCGTGCGGTCCAGGCGGTAACCGGAGGCCCCTGCGGGCGGACACGCGGGATCATCGCCGCCGAGCGTGAAGACGTGCACCCTGGGCCGAGGCGTGAACTCGACCATCCAGTATTGGGGGATGCCGAGCACGGCGTATTCCCGGAGCTTCCGTACGCGGTCGGTGCGTTCGCTCGCACCGCCCGGTGATATGACCTCGACGACCAGAAGCAGCTCACCGCCGGGGATGATGACCGGACTGCGGTTCACGATCGAGGCGTGCGCCACACCCTTCGGCACCATGAAGAGATCGGGCTTCCGGATACCGGCCGGAGTGCTGATCTCCCATTCGCCGCCGACGGCGACGAACACGTCGGCTTCTGCCCCGGCCGTCTTCAGCAGCTCCCCGAGCTGCATGGCCACCCAGTTGTGGGGCGCGCTTGGAGACATCTCGATCAGCCACCCGTCCTCGAGTTCAAGGCCTCGGCCTTCGTCCTCTCGGGCGTGCAGATCTTCGGCTGTGTACGGACCAAAACCGCCATGGTCATGCGCGACGCTCACGGCCCTGCTCCCATCGGATGGCACGACAGATCGATGTGGGGACAACATTACCCGCCCGACGTTCACGACCTAGAGTAGCGATCCGATGACTGTATGGAGCGGAGCTCGGTGGATGCGCGGTGGTGGGCCTGCTGATGACGGTGGTCGTCCGTAATCTGGGGTGATGCGTCCTACGAAGGGTGAGCTGGAGGCTGCTCGCGATCGGGTCATCGCTGACGTTCTGCCTGCGGACGGCGGGTCGTTGCGAGTGCTTTTCAGCGGTATCAACCCTGGGCTCTACTCCGGGGCGACCGGTTTTCACTTCGCGCGGCCTGGGAACCGGTTCTGGCCCGCGCTGTATCGGTCGGGGTTCACCGATCGGCTTCTGGATCCGTCCGAGCAGGGGCTTCTGCCCTCCTATGGGCTCGGGATCACCAATCTGGCGCATCGGACGACGGCTCGTGCCGACGAGTTGAGCGATGTCGAGCTTCGGGAGGGCGGACGGCGGCTTGCCGAGCTCGTCGAGCGTTACCGGCCGTCCTACCTCGCTGTCGCCGGGGTCACCGCTTATCGCACCGCTTTTGGGCGGCCGCGGGCTCAGATCGGTCCGCAGGACGATGGGTTCGGTGCCGCGAAGGTGTGGGTCCTGCCCAATCCGAGCGGGCTGAACGCCTCGTGGCCGCTTGACCGGATCGTCGCCGAATTCGCCCGCCTGCGTGAGGCCGCCGAAGCGCTCAGGGCGACGTGAGGGCTCAGGACGTGGGGTCGAGAGCGGCCGCCGTGGTGACCATGGTGGTGACCGTCTGGATGAGGGTGGGCTTCGGCTCCCAGAGGCCCGGCCGGCCCAGGGCCACGATCGGGCGGGGGAGGGCCCGGACGCCCGCGAGGCGCCAGTGGTGCGTCCCCGGCTCCGACCAGGGGCCGCAGTCGCAGGAGCCGCCCGTGACGGTGGCCGAGCAGACCTCGTCGAGGTCGGCCATCGCGATGACGGCGCCGATGGTGGCGAGGGGGTCGCGGGGGTCCCAGCCGGCGGCCTGGATGAGCGGGGAGTCGCAGGCCTTCAGGTCGACGCGCATCGAGGCGTGGATCAGCAGCGGGCCTCGGTAGGCGGTCGGCAGGCCCTGGTTCGAGACGGTCTTGCCGCCGCGCGCGATCGTGAAGGCCCAGGGCTGCTGAACACTGATCGCCTGCACGCGGTCTCCTCCATGTTCTCCCGTCCCTTCACCGCCACGGGATCCCCCGAGGCCCGGCGAGACGCCGGCGCACCGCGCAGTGATGCCCGAGAGGTTAGGCGCATCCCGGCGGAATTGCCAATGGACGAGGCGAGCGGGTCGCCGTCCTGGTATGGGGCGATCGGAAAGCCGATCGATTCCCATCCGATTTCCTCTGGTCATCCATGTGACGCGTGAGGTTGTTGCCAGGTTGACGGTCGGGAGTGGCTCATCCCTTCAGTGCTCCCGCCATTAGGCCGCGCATGAAGAACCGTCCGAGAAGCAGGTAGACGAGGACGGTCGGCAGCGACGCCAGCAGCGCCGAGGCCATCTGCTGGTTGTACTGGACGGCCACCGCCCCCGAACCCGCCGTGTTGTTCAGCATCACCGTGACCGGCCAGCTGTCGGGCGCGCCCAGGAAGACGGCGAAAAGGAAGTCGTTCCACATCGAGGTGAACTGCCAGATCAGCGTGACCGCGAAGGCCGGGCCGGAGACGGGCAGCATGATGGACCAGTAGGTGCGGAGCATTCCGGCGCCGTCCACGCGGGCCGCCTCGATCAGCTCGTCGGGGACGGTGACGTAATAGTTCCGGAAGATGAGCGTGCAGATCGGGATGCCGTACACGACGTGGGCCAGGATCAGGCCGCGGATCGTCCCGGACAGCTCCATGTCCGTGAGCAGCCCGGCCAGCGGGATCATCACCGCCTGGTAGGGGATGAACATGCCGAACAGGAACAGCGTGAAGACCACGTCGGAGCCGGGGAACCGCCATTTCGACAGGACGTAGCCGTTCAGCGAGCCGAGCACGGCGGAGATCAGCGAACCCGAGACGGCGATCTTGACGCTGTTCTCCAGGCCGGGGCGCAGCTCGTCCCACGCCGCGCTCCAGCCGGACGTGCTCCAGTGGCGCGGCAGGCTCCACGCGCTGCTCGGGTCCGCCTCGTCCAGCGGCTTGAAGCTCGTGACGACGAGGACGTAGACGGGGATCAGGAACAGCAGGACGAAGGCGAGCAGGACGGCCAGCTTCACCGCCTGCACGGGACGGCCCGCGGTGGGCACCGGGGCGGTCACCGGGACCGCTCCCCGCGCACCGACCACACCAGGTAGGGGATCACCAGGACGGCGACCGCCACCAGCAGGTACGTGGCGATCGTGGCGCCGTTGGCCGGGTCGTGCCGGTCGAAGATCTCGACGAAGGTGGCGACGGCCGGGACATAGGTGACGATCTGCTTGCCCGCGATCGCCATGATCAGGTCGAACACCTTGAGCGAGATGTGCCCGAGGATGATCAGTGCGGACAGCGTGATCGGGCGGAGCTGCGGGAACACGACGTACCGGTACACCTTCCACTCGGACGCGCCGTCCACCCGCGCCGCCTCCCGCAGCTCCTCCGGCACACTTCGGAAGCCCGCCAGATACAAAGCCATGACATATCCGGACATCTGCCAGATGGCGGGGAGGGCCATCGCCGCCATGCCCCAGGTCGGGTCCTGCCACCAGCTGTTCGCCAGCGCCCCCAGGTGGAGCTTGTCGAACAGCTGGTTGAACCCGACCGCGCGCTCCGGCGGCGCCGGGTTCATCAGCCAGCGCCACACCACGCCGCTGGCGATGAACGACACCGCCATCGGGAACAGGTAGATGACGCGGAACGACGCCTCGCCGCGGATCCCCTTGTCCATCAGGAACGCAAGGAACGCGCCGAGCACCAGGGCGCCGACGACGAACACGGCCGTGAACACCAGGGCGTTCTGGACGGCGCCCGGCCAGCTCGGCTGGTCCCACAGGTCGACGAAGTTCTTCCCCTTGTCGAACCCGTACTCGCTGACCTCGTCGTGCTTTCCGCTCAGCGCGACCCGCGTGTTCCAGAAGATGAGCCCGTAGACGAACAGGCCGATCGCGACGATGGACGGCGAGAGCAGCAGCAGACCGGGCAGCCACTTCCTGCTACGGCGGAACTTCACCGGTTCACAGGCCGCTGTTCTTGGCCGCGCTCACCAGTGCCTGCTGCAGTTTGGCCGCGTCCTTGTTCTGGAGGAAGAGACCCACCGCGGTGTCGATGTCGGTGTGCCATTTGTTGTTGGCGTTCACGCCGTGCCAGAACGAGCCCGCCAGCTTGATGTTCGGGCTGTTCCACTGTTCGAACGCGTCCTTCAGGTAGCCCGTGTAGAGGCTCTTGTCGGCGTCCTTGCGGGCGGGGATGGAGCCCTTCTTCGGGTTGAACAGGTCCTGCCCCTCCTTGCTGGACACCTCCTTCAGCCACGCGAGGGCCCCGGCCCGGTGCGGCGCGCTCTTGGGGAGGGTGAAGCTGTCCGACAGCCACATGTAAGTGCCCTCGGTACCCGGCGCGGCCGCATATTTGAAATCGGTGTCGAGCTTCTTGCCGAGGCCGTTCGGCGCGCTTCCGACGAAGTAGCCGTACGCCCAGTCGCCCATGATGTTGAATGCGGCCTTGCCGTCCACGACGGCCTTCGCGGCGCCCTGCCAGTCCGTGGACGCGGCCTCCAGCGTCGTGTACCTCATGATCTCGGCGAAGTCGTTCAGCGCCTTGGTGACGGCCGGGGTGCTCCAGTCGGCGCCCGGCTTCCACAGCGCGTTGTAGGCGTCGGTGCCGAGATCGCCGAGCAGGACGTTCTCCAGCAGGTGGTCGGCCGTCCACTGCGCGCCGAGCGACAGCGGGACCTTCTTCGTCTTCTCCTTGACGGCCTTCAGCGCGGTGATGAACTCCGCGATCGACGCCGGCGGCGCGGAGATCCCGGCGTCCTTGAGGATGCCCGGGTTGTACCAGAGGACGTTGGACCGGTGGATGTTCACCGGCACCGAGTAGATCTTGCCCTGGTAGGTGATCTGGTCGATGAGCTGCTGCGGATACACCGACGTCAGGTTGTTCTGCTGGTAGAAGTCGTCCAGCGGCTCGATCTGCCCGGCCTTGATGTAGTCGAGCAGCTCCGCGCCCGCGTGGCCCTGGAACGAGTCCGGCGGCTTGCGGTTCTGCAGCCGGCTCGCCAGTACGGCCTTCGCCTGCGTGCCCGACCCGCCCGCGATGGCCGCGTTGACGAACTTGGTGCCCGGGTTCTTCTTCTCGAAGTCGGCCTGCATGGCCTTCAGCCCGTCGGCCTCGCCCGGACCGGTCCACCAGGAGAAGACCTCGACCTGGGACTTGTCGTTCGAGCCCTCGTCCTCGTTCGCGCCGCAGGCCGTCAGGGCCAGCGCGCCGGCCATCGCCACGGCCGCGAAGACCGCCCGGCGGTTCCTGGGAGCACGTCGTCGCATCGTCCGATTCCTCCGTTCCCCGGAAAAGCAAGCGTCCGTTCGGACGCCCGCGCGGGTCAACACCGGGGACGGAAAAGTGATCTAGCGGTGATGCGAGCGCCACGCTCCGCCATGGAGCGCGGGAGGCGCGGGAGCTACCAGGCGATGGCGGGCGGCAGGTCGCCGGGGCCCGCGTCCGGCCAGTCCAGGGGCGCGCCGAGAGGCGCGAGCTCGGCGAGCTGGAGGCGGTACCACGGCGACGACTCGGGCCGACCGGTCAGCTCCAGGCACTGGTCCCACGTCCACCATTCCGCCCGCTCGACCTCGTCGGGATTGCGGTGGACTGTCCTGTTCGCCGGGACGGTCGCGCGCACGACCGGGCAGCGCTCGTTCTCGACGGTCCCGTCCGCCGCGACGGCCCGGTACTGGAACCGGGGGAGGACGGACATGAGCTCCGCGTCCGGAATGCCCAGCTCGTCGCGCAGCCGCCGGAGCACGGCGTCGCGCAGCTTCTCGCCCGGACCGGGGTGACCGCAGCAGCTTCCCGTCCACACGCCCGGGAACGTCCGCTTGCCGAGGGCGCGCTGAGTGATCAGGACGCGACCCTCCGTGTCCACCACGTAGCAGGAAAAGGCCAGGTGGTACGGCGTGTCCCTATGGTGGCTCGCGCCCTTCGGAGCCGTTCCGACGGCCTCGTCGTCCGCGTTGAGCAGCACAATCTCTTCGACGCCCATGCTCCAGTCCTACCCCATGCGCGCCGCCGGGGTCAGCCGTTTCACACCCCGGGGGCAGCCGGCCTCCGGCGCGTCGCGGGCGAACCGGGATTAAACTCGGAACGGCCCGAGCCAGGGGAGACCCGATCCCCCACGGAGGAGTTGACACGAGTGAGCCTGCTGGAGTCGATCACAGGTCCCGCCGACCTCAAACGACTGGACGCCGCTCAACTGCCCCGGCTCGCGGAGGAGATCCGCGAGTTCCTCGTCCAGGCGGTCTCCAAGACCGGCGGCCACCTCGGCCCGAACCTCGGCGCGGTCGAGCTGACGATCGCGCTGCACCGGGTCTTCGACTCACCGCACGACAAGCTCCTGTTCGACACGGGCCACCAGGCGTACGTGCACAAGATGCTGACCGGGCGGCACGACTTCGAGCGGCTGCGCAAGCGCGGCGGCCTGTCGGGCTACCCGAGCCGCGCCGAGTCCGAGCACGACATCATCGAGAACTCGCACGCCTCGCCCGCCCTGTCGTACGCCGACGGGTTCGCCAAGGCGTTCCAGCTCCGCGGCGAGGACGACCGCGCCGTGGTCGCGGTCGTCGGCGACGGCGCGCTGACGGGCGGCATGTGCTGGGAGGCGCTCAACAACATCGCCGCCGGGGCCGACCGTCCCGTCATCATCGTCGTCAACGACAACGGCCGCTCGTACTCGCCGACGATCGGCGGGCTCGCCTCCCACCTGGCCGACCTGCGCGTCACCCAGGGCTACGAGAACGCGCTCAGCCTCATCAAGAAGACCGTGCCGCGCGCGCCGGTCGTCGGCAACGTCGCCTACGAGGCGCTGCACGGCATCAAGAAGGGCATCAAGGACGTCCTCCAGCCGCAGGCCATGTTCGAGGACCTCGGCATCAAGTACGTCGGCCCGATCGACGGCCACGACGAGGACGCCGTGGAGCGCGCGCTGCGCCGGGCCCGCGGGTTCGGCCGTCCCGTCATCGTGCACTGCATCACCACCAAGGGACGCGGCTACGCCCCGGCCGAGAACGACGAGGAAGACTGCATGCACGGCGGCGGCGCGTTCGACCCCGCCACCGGGCAGTTCGTCCGCAAGTCGGGCGGCCCCGCCTGGACGAAGATCTTCGGCGAGGAGATGGTCGCGATCGGCCGCGAGCGCCGCGACGTGGTCGGCATCACGGCCGCGATGCTCCACCCGGTCGGGCTCGCGCCGTTCGCCGAGGCGTTCCCCGACCGCATCTTCGACGTCGGCATCGCCGAGCAGCACGCCGTCACGTCCGCCACCGGGCTCGCGATGGGCGGGCTGCACCCGGTCGTGGCGGTGTACGCGACGTTCCTCAACCGCGCGTTCGACCAGGTCCTGATGGACACGGCGCTGCACGGGCAGCCCGTCACGTTCGCCCTCGACCGCTCTGGCGTGACCGGCGACGACGGCCCCAGTCACAACGGCATGTGGGACCTGTCGATCCTGCAGCTCGTCCCCGGCATGCGGATCGCCGTCCCGCGCGACGGGGCCCGGCTGCGCGAGCTGCTGCGCGAATGCGTCGCCGTGTCGGACGGCCCGACCGCGATCCGCTACCCGAAGGGCTCCGCCGCCGCCGACATCGAGGCCGTCGGCAAGGCGGGCGACATGGACGTCCTCGCCCGCCACGACGGCTCCAACGGCACCCGCGTCCTGCTGGTCGCGGCCGGGTCGATGGCGACGCCCGCGGTCGAGGCCGCCGAGCTGGTCGCCGCGCAGGGCATCGGCGTCACGGTCGTCGACCCCCGGTGGGTGAAGCCGCTCGACCCGGCGCTCGCCGGCATCGCCCGCGAGCACGCGCTCGTCGCCGTCGCGGAGGACAACGGCCGCACCGGCGCCGTCGGCGACGCCGTCGCCCGGCTGCTGCGCGACGAGGGCGTCGACGCCCCGATCCGCACGTTCGGCATCCCGCAGGAGTTCCTCGACCACGCCGCCCGCGGCGAGATCCTCGCCGACATCGGCCTGACCCCGCAGGCCCTCGCCCGTGACATCACCGAGCACATCGCGCGGATCACCTCGCCCGAGTCCGACGCGCACGCCGCGTCCGACCAGGAGACGTCCGACCGCGACTAGTACTGCAACGACACTTCGTAATACCCTCTGCATCTGTAGTGGCTGATGAGGGCTCGGGCTTGGCTTCTTCTGCGCCATAGCGACCAGGCGATGACGTGCTGGACAGCATGGCGAATCGGAGAGGCGATGCGGTTGAAGAGTCGCCGCGCCTCGTTCATGGTCACGGGTATGAGGGACCGTTCGCTACCGGTGTCGAGACCCCCCTTTTTGCCTTCTCGCGCAGCGCGGCGAGAAAGGCCAGGGCTGCCATAGAGAGAGTTATGTGCCGGTACCAAGCTGTGTAGCTGCGGACTTGATAGTGGTCGAGCCCAGTCTCGTTCTTCGCGGTTTGAAAGCATTCCTCGACCATCCAGCGGGATCCTGCGACGGACACCAGTTCCTCAAGGGAAGTCCCGGCCGGGCAGAAGCAGATGTAATACGCGATGTCCGTGCTGTCGGCGAGGCAGCGTCGTGCGAGGAGCCAGTGGTCCCAGCCCGCACGCCGCCAGGGCCGAATCGCAGCGGTGGCCCAGTGGTACTCGCGCGGGCCATGAGCACCGTTACCGCAGCTCACAGACGTCCAGGCGGAGTCGGGTAATTGACCAACCAGTTCCTGGGCCTTGGCCTGCTCGAAGAACTCCATGGTCATGACCATCTGCGATTTCGGGACCGCCAGGACGTGAGGGATGTCATGTTCTTCCAGCCACAGCCGGATGCGACTCACCTGCCCGTAGAGCTCGTCAGCGGTCACCCAGCCGAACGGCAACCCGGAGGCCACCGCACGTTTGAGCATACGCAGGCCCAGGTCCGGTTTTGTGGCGAACTCGACATCTTCGCCGATGCCGGCCGATCGGCAGCGTTCACGATCCGATGTCCAGTCTTTCGGCAGATACAGTTCGCGGTCGATCAGCGCCCGGCCCTTGCCCGATCCATAGGCCAGGAAAACCCCGATCTGGGAGTTCTCGATCCGGCCGGCGGTTCCAGAGTACTGCCGGGCCACACCCGCAGACCGGACGCCCTTTTTCAGGAACCCTGTCTCGTCGAGAATGAGAATTCCCCGCTCGGGATCCCCGAGATGCTCCACCACTGCGTCACGGACGTCGTCACGCACGGCATCGGCATCCCACAGGTAGTGGTTCAGCAGCCGCTGCATGCCCTGAGGGCCGACGTCCCCGGCGGCCTCGGCCAAAGTCCAGCCGTTCTTCCGCTCGCTCTCGCCGAGCAGTCCCCGCAGGTAGGACACCATCCGCCGCCGGGACTCCACCCGCCCGAACCGGCCCGCGAACCGAGCCACGAACTCATCAAACGCTCCTGACCACCCGTCAGTCATCTCTGCCTGCACACAACGATCAACGATGCGCCACCGACGAGGTTACGAAGTGTCGTTGCAGTACTAGACCCCCTCGGCCGACAGCAGCTGCCAGAAGTGGGTGATGGACGCCGCGGACGTGCCCAGCTCGCGGCCCGAGTACGTCCATCTCCCGCGCAGCCGCCACGGGCGTCCGGCCCCGTCCCGGACGAAGACCTGGAGCGGGAAGCAGGCGTCATGGGCGCGGATGACGCCGGACGTGTCGACCGAGGGGTCGAGCCGGGGCTCGCCCTCGCACCGCACGCCCATGACGGACGTGCGCGGATCCTGGCGCAGGAGCCCCTGCGTCAGGTCGTACACGAGTACGGAAACGTAGTCGGGGCCGAGCCACCTGAGGTCGGGCACCGTCTCGGGTGGGGGGAACCCGTACAGTTCTGGACCGCCGGTCACAGGCCGCACCGTAGCGGTAGCGTGACATATCCGTCACTACCTTCCCGGCGAGATATTACCCGGAAGGTGAATTATTCCCTTCCGCGGCACGCGGACGTCATCGCCTCCCAGCGGGCGAGCTTGACGCGTTCGCCCCGGTCGAGCGCGCGGGCGAGGGCGATCTCCGCGGCGTCGAGATGGAGCCAGTCGTCGTAGGTGACGACGCGGAGGCCCCGCGACTCCAGCAGCTCCTCGATGGTGAGCTTCGGCGGCGTCCGCGACCCGGAGCCGTCGCCCAGCACGTCCTCCAGGAGGTTGCGGACGGTCTCGGCGGCGTCGGACTTGTTGGTCCCGACGACGCCGGTCGGCCCGCGCTTGATCCAGCCGGCGACGTACTCGCGCGGCATCGGGCTCCCGTCCGGGCCGAGGACGCGGCCGCCGTCGTTCGGGACCGTGGAGGTGCGCTCGTCGAACGGGACGCCGTCCAGCGGGACGCTCTGGTAGCCGACCGACCGCAGCACCATCCCGACGGGCAGCGTCTCGAACTCGCCGGTGCCGGTGACGCGGCCCGTGTCGTCCAGGCGGGTCTTCTCCAGCCGGAGCCCCTCCACGCGGTCGGTGCCGACGATCTCGGCGGGGGCGCGCCAGAACCGCACGTCGATCCGGCGGAGGCGGTCGGCGGGCGGCTCGCCGGTCCAGGTGTTCAGGACCTTGACGTTGCCGCGGACGTGCCGGTCGCTCTCGGCCAGCTCGGCGCTCGCCGGGTCGAGGTCCATGTCCTCGGGGCTGACGTGGATGCCCGCGTTCGGCAGCTCGCCCAGCTCCCGGGCCTCCTTGGTGGTGAACTTCGCCTGCGCCGGGCCGCGCCGCCCGATCATGTGGACGCGCTTGACCCGGCTGCGCGACAGCGCCTCGATGACCTGCTCGGGGACGTCGGTCTCGCGCAGCTCGTCCGCCGTCTTGGCGAGGATCCGGACGACGTCGACGGCCACGTTCCCGACGCCGATCACCGCGACCTCCTCGACGGACAGGTCGAACTCGTGGTCGGCGGCGTCGGGGTGCCCGCAGTACCAGTTGACGAAGTCGGTCGCGGCGATGCTGCCGGGCAGGTCCTCACCCGGGACGCGCATGTGCCGGTCGACCATCGCGCCGGTGGAGTAGATCACGGCGTCGTAGCAGTCCAGCAGGTCGGCGCGGCTGAGGTCGCGGCCCAGCTCCACGCAGCCGAAGAACCGGACGCCCGGGGTCTCCAGCACCTTCTGCAGGTACCGGGCGATCGACTTGATCGACTTGTGGTCCGGCGCGACGCCGTAGCGGACCAGCCCGTACGGCGACGGCAGCCGGTCGAACACGTCCACCCGGACGTCCCCGTCCGTCTGCTTGACGAGCGCCTCGGCGGCGTAGATCCCCGCCGGGCCTGAGCCGATCACCGCGACGACCACAGGATGAGCCATGCGCGCCATTCTGCCCAGCCGGCGCGGAAAACGACACCGTGACCCCGGCCACGGAGCGAGTCAGCGTTTCGCGGCCGGTTCGCTGGACCGCTGCACCCGGCTGTTCCGGTAGCCGTACAGGGCGTAGACGACGATGCCGATGGCGAGCCACGCCAGGAACCGCAGCCATGTCTCCACCGGCAGGTTGATCATCACGAACAGGCAGGCCAGCACGGACAGGATCGGGATGACCGGCACCCACGGCGTCCGGAACGCGCGCGGCAGCTCCGGGCGGGTGCGGCGCAGGATGACGACGGCGACCGACACGACGAGGAACGCGAACAGCGTGCCGATGTTGACCAGCTCCGCGAGCTCGGCGAGCGGGATGAACCCGGCGAGCACCGCGGCGATCACGCCCATGATGATCGTGGAGCGGTACGGGGTGCCGAACCGCGGGTGGACGGCCGACAGCCAGGCGGGCAGGAGCTTGTCCCGGCCCATCGCGAAGAGGATCCGGCTCATCCCGAGCAGCAGGATCATCACGACGGTGATGAGCCCGGCGACGGCGCCGACGTCGATGATCGTGGCGTACGCGGGATGCCCGTTCGCCTTGAACGCGTCCGCGAGCGGCGCCTCGGTGCTCAGTTCCGAGTAGTGCTGCATGCCCACGACGACGATCGACACGGCCGCGTACAGGACGGCGGTGATCGCGAGGGAGCCGATGAGCCCGATCGGCAGGTCCCGCTGCGGGCGGCGGGCCTCCTCGGCGGCGGTGGCGACGATGTCGAAGCCGATGTAGGCGAAGAACACGAGCGCGACGGCGGAGAAGATCCCGAGCCAGCCGTAGGTCGCGGGCGTGATCCCGAACAGCACCTGCATGAGCGGCGCGGCGAGGCCGCCCGCCTCCTCGGTCGGCTTCGACGGCGGGATGAACGGGTCGTAGTTGGCGCCCTTGACGAAGAACAGCCCGGCGACGATCACCAGCAGCACCACGAACACCTTGATGGCCACGACAACCGCGTTGACCCGCGAGGAGATCTTGATGCCGAACACGAGCAGCGCCGTCACCGCCAGTACGAGCCCGATCGCCGGGACGTTGACCGTCCCGCCGTCGCCCGGCGGTGCGGAGATGGACGCCGGTATCGTCACGCCGACGTCGTCCAGCAGCGCGGCGAAGTAGCCGGACCAGCCGACCGAGACGACCGCCGCGGCCAGCCCCATCTCCAGGATGAGGTCCCAGCCGATGATCCACGCCGGGAACTCGCCGAGCGTGGCGTAGGAGAAGGTGTACGCCGAGCCGGCCACCGGGACGGTCGAGGCGAACTCGGCGTAGCACAGCGCCGCGAGCCCGCACACCACGGCGGCGAGGATGAACGACAGCGCGACCGCGGGCCCGGCCTTCTCCCGGGCGACCTGGCCGGTCAGCACGAAGATGCCCGTCCCGATGATCACGCCGACGCCGAACACGGTCAGGTCCAGCGCCGACAGGGCGCGCCGGAGCCGGTGCCCGGGTTCCTCGGTGTCGCGTATCGACTGTTCGACCGACTTCGTGCGCAGCAGAGTCATCCTCCCCGCCCTTTCCGGCCCGGTTGCTTGATCGTCACGGCCGTCAGCCCTATGCCCGATCGCGGGCGCCTTATGTCGCGATGTATGGGGCGGTGTCGGGTTGGACGGGAAGCGCCGCCATGATCGACGCGGCGGCGCCCGGGCCCCCGCCCGGCCCGCCTTTCGGTCTCCGTTCCGCGCCGGGGCGGTTCTGATTATGCACTTTTCAATAACTGTCCGGATCAGGTCAGTGCCGAGTCGAACCCGGTCGGTGACCTTTCGCCGGTGAGCGGCACCATTCGAGGGCATCGGGCCGGATATTCGAGTGGGTGCGGCAGATCATGAATGGTAGGCTGCTCGACTGAACGGGGACTCTTTACGGGGTGATGTCATGGCCGGATCGCCTCCGGATCCATGCAATGTGCGCATGACTGCGGAGTTCGTCGAAGTCGCCCGGAAGTTGAAGGCGTGGTCCGGGCTCTCTTACCGGCAATTGGAGAAGCGCTCGGCCGCGCTCGGGGACCGGCTCCCGCCGAGCAGCCTGGCCACCGCGCTGAGCCGCGCGTCCCTCCCGTCCGAGCCCATGCTCGTGGCCTTCGTGCGGGCCTGCGGCGGCGGTGAGGACATGGTCCGGCGCTGGACCGACACGCGCCGCCGCCTGGCCGTGGCGGAGACGGGGCGCCGGTTTCCGTCCGAGGAGGCCGCGACGTGGCCGCCCATGGGCGCTTTCACGGGCGCTGTCCCGGCCGTCTCGGCCGCTGCGCGGGCGCGTCAGGCGGCGCGGCGCGGTCGCGGCAGTCCGGTCAAGGTCCTTCTGCTCGGTCTGGTCGCGCTGCTGACCACCGGGCACGACGCCTTCGTCCAGGAGGACGGGGCCGCCGCGAAGGCGCGGGCGCCTAGGCCCCCGCGAGCGGCGGTTCCGGCACTCGTCTCCGCCTCGGGGCCGGCCGACGGCTGGTACCAGATACACATCGTTCCGGGGCAGCGATGCATGGCGATCGTGGCCCGCGGCAGGGGCGCCGGTGACCTGGCCCAGCAGAATTGCCAGGATCACCATCGCCAGTATTTTCACTTTCAACGTTCCGCGGAGGACGCCTATGAGGTCAAGGTCGAAATCGGGAATGCGGATTTCTGCCTGACCGTGGACACGTTGACCGCCGGCGACAATGTCGGCCTCCGGCCGTGCCTTCGCTCGAATCTGAGTCAGAAGATTCTCGTGCGGACCCTCGCCGACGGCGGGGAACTGCTGTCCGCGCAATTGAAGCTCGCCGCCGTCGCGGACCCGGGTAAGAATGTGCAGGTGGGCCGTCCGGCACCGGGCGGGAACCGGCCGCGCGAGGTCCGGCGGGGAACGCAGGAGTTCTACCTCACCGAACCGCTGAGCCCCACGTGGAGGGGGGAGAGCACAGGTCCCGGGTAGGCCGCCTCCCGAGGCTCGGCCTGCCGACGCCGAGGCTCGCGCGCACATGCCGGGCCGCAGGACTTTCATGGGGGTGACCCGCGTGACCGACGTTCCTTCCCGGCTCCGCCTGGTGACCGACACATCGCCCGCTTCCTGGCTGGAGGAAGAGATGGGCGATTTCGACGCCGACGTCCGAGCCTTGCTGCCCGGCCGTTTCGACGCCTACGCACGCATCCTGCATCCCGCCGACTCGCCCCGGGGGGAGCCGGTTCCCTGGCATGAGGTGGCCAGGTGGACGGGGCGCTCGATGCATCCGCGCGTCCAGTTCAAGGCGCTGGCCCGTCCGGCGTCCGGGGCGGGGGACGGCCCTCCGCCATGGGACGAACCGCCCGAGCGCGGCGAGCTGCCCCAGCCGATGCTGAGCGCCCTGTGCGCGGTGCTGGCCCGCCATACCGGCACCGCGGAACGGTGCTGGTTCTGCCTGTGGGACGGCTGGGCCTGGATCGCGGACACCACGTCCTCGATGGTCCTGCTGGAGGCCATGCCGGACGCGTCAGGGCCGCAGCGGCCGGGTCAGGAGGCGGAGGCGGCGGTGGCGCCCGCGTTCGACGACATGCCGCGGGTCCGGCTGCCCTGGCGCGACTACGTGCTGTTCGAGGGGCCGCTCGACGCCGCCACGGAACTGGGGGAGCGCACGGCCGGGTTCTTCTGCCCGCAGTCGCCCAACCTGTTCTGGCCCGCCGACCGCTCGTGGTGCGTCGCGACCGACATCGACTTCGACTCGACCTATGTCGGCGGCCCGCCCCGGCTGATCGGCGACCTGCTCGGCGACCCGGTCCTGGAGTCGGTCCGGGTGGAGCCGACCGACCCGATCGACGAGGACAGCGACCAGATCAACGGGCCTTCCGCACGCTGACGCCGGGCCGCGCCGGACGGGGACGGGCCCCGCCGCCCGGTCCCGCCGGCTCGATGCCGGTGGGACGAGGGGCGGCGGGGCCGGCCGAGCGTGGCGCCTCCGTCAGGAGCGCTTGCACTTGCGGATCACCACGACCCTGCTCTTGACGTGGCCGTTCAGCACCGGCGGCCGGTATCCGGGCGGGAACTTCACGACCGCCCATGCCTCGCCCTGGTACTTCTGGTTCTTGACGCACCGGCGGGCCGCGTTGTGCGCGATCTTGGACTTGGCGACGTTCGAGCGCCACCCGGTGGTCTTGTAGACCCGGCCGTTCTTGTAGAGCCGGACCTTGATCTTCAGCGCCGCGACCTTCCGGTTGCACTTGACGTCGGCGGTCACGTTGACGCGGTGCTTGTCCTGCGCGTCGGAGTGGTGCGAGTAGTGCGGTAAGTGCACCCGGAGCAGGCACTTGATGGCCGGGCGTGCGGCGGCGGTCGCCGTCCCCGCGCTGAGCTGGGACGCGGCTCCTGGCGACGGGGAGGGCGCGGCGGCGGAGGCGGCCGGCAGGCCGGTCAGCGTCATGGCGCCGGCGGTGGCGAGACCGGACGCGAACAGCACGGCACGGCGGGCGAGCCTGGGACTCATGGAATCTCCTGTGGTGGTGGCCGGTCGTCTCGTCGAGGACCGGGCCGGTCTGGATGGCGCAACCGACACTCCAGCCCCGCCGCCGTCCCGGCAACCGGGTGCGCCGATCGAGTTCGTTCGGGTTCGTCCGTGCAGGTCAGCGGCCGTTCGGGACGGTCTTGAACGGCCCCGTCGACGCGGAACGCGAAAGAGGCGCTCCGGAGCGTGCCCGGAGCGCCTCTTCCGGTGAGTGCGCTGTGCCCCGCCTTCGTGCGCCGCGGGCTAGCCGTTTAGGGAGGCGACCCCCGGGGCCAGGAAGCGGCGTCCCGTCGCCTTCTCGGAGACGCCGGACCTGTCCAGGTACGGGGTGATGCCGCCGAGATGGAACGGCCAGCCCGCACCGAGGATCATGCAGAGGTCGATGTCCTGCGGGGCCGCGACGACGCCCTCGTCCAGCATGATGCGGATCTCGTCGGCGAGCGCGGCCAGCGCCCGGTCGAGGACCTGCTCCTGCGTGGACGGGCGGTCCCCGCCGCCGAAGATCTCCACGGCCTCGGGGTCGAGGGAGAAGTCGGGCAGGTACACGCCGGGCTTGCCGGACGCGACCAGCTTCGCCAGGTTGTCCGACAGCGGGAACCGGTCCGGGAACGCGGCGTGCAGGGTCTCGTTCACGTGCAGCGCGATCGCCGGGCCGACGAGCCCCATCAGCACGAACGGCGGCATCGGCAGGCCGAGCGGCTGCGCGGCGCGCTCGGCGGTCTCGATGGGCGTGCCCTCGTCCACCGCCCGGACGATCTCGGCGAGCAGCCGCAGCAGGACGCGGTTGACCACGAACGCCGGGGCGTCCTTGACCAGCACGCACGACTTCTTCAGCGCCTTGCCGGCCGCGAACGCGGTGGCGAGCGCGGCGTCGTCCGTCGCCTCACCCCGGACGATCTCCAGCAGCGGCAGCACCGCGACCGGGTTGAAGAAGTGGAAGCCGACCACGCGCTCCGGGTGCTCGAGCCCGGCCGCCATCTCGCTGACCGACAGCGACGAGGTGTTGGTCGCGAGGACGCACTCGGCGGACACGTGCTCCTCGACCTCCGCGAACACCTTCCGCTTGACCGACATCTCCTCGAAGACGGCCTCGATGACGAAGTCGGCGTCCGCGAAGGCGTCCTTGCCGAGCGAGCCGGTGATCAGCGACTTGAGCCGGTTCGCCTTGTCCGGGGACACGCGGCCCTTGGCGAGCAGCTTGTCGATCTCGCCGCGTGCGTAGCCGACGCCCTTGTCGAGCCGCTCCTGGTCGAGGTCGGTCAGCACGACCGGGACCTCCATGCGGCGCGCGAACAGCAGCGCGAGCTGGGACGCCATCAGGCCCGCGCCGACGACGCCGACCTTGGTGACCGGCCGGGCGAGCGAGGCGTCGGGCGCCCCGGCGGGCTTCTTCGCGCGCTTCTGCGTGAGGTCGAACGCGTACAGCCCGGCGCGCAGCTCGTCGCTCATGATGAGGTCGGCGAGTGCCTCGTCCTCGGCGGCGAAGCCCTCGTCGCGGGTGCGGTCCTTCGCGGCGGCGACGAGGTCGAGCGCCTTCGGATAGGACGGGGCCGCGCCGTGGAGCTTGCCGTCCACGTTCCAGCGGGCCATGGCGACGGCGTCGTCCCACGCCTTGCCCGTGTCGACCTCGGCCCGGCGGACGGTGATCTCGCCGTTCAGGACGCGGGCCGTCCAGGCGAGCGACTCCTCCAGGAAGTCGGCCGGCTCGAAGATCGCGTCCGCGATGCCCAGCTCGTACGCCTGCGGGCCCTTCAGCATCCGGTTCTGGGACAGCGGGTTCTCGATGACGACCTTGAGCGCCTTCTCCGCGCCGATCAGGTTCGGGAGCAGGTACGTCCCGCCCCAGCCGGGCACGAGGCCGAGGAACGTCTCGGGCAGCGCGAACGCCGGGACGCCGGACGAGATCGTCCGGTACGAGCAGTGCAGGCCGATCTCGACGCCGCCGCCCATCGCCGCGCCGTTGTAGTAGGCGAACGACGGGACGTGCAGCTCGCCGAGCCGCCGGAACACGTCGTGCCCCAGCCTGGCGATGGCCACCGCGTCCTCCCGCCTCTGGATCAGCGGGACGCCGTTGAGGTCGGCGCCGACGGCGAAGATGAACGGCTTGCCGGTGACGCCGACGGCCGCGATGTCGTCGCGGACGGCGATCGTGTCGAGGGCGGCGTCCAGTTCGGCGAGGCTGTTCGGCCCGAACGTGTTGGGCTTGGTGTGGTCGTGCCCGTTGTCGAGCGTGATGAGCGCTAGCGTGCCCGCCTCGTTGGGCAGCGCCACGTCGCGGACGACAGCGTGCGTGACGACTTCGTCCGCGAAGAGTTCTCCAACGGCTGCGTCGCTCACTTGGACCCCTCCCAGTTCACGTTCTCCCAGAGGACCGTTCCGCCCATGCCCATGCCCACACACATCGTGGTCAGTCCGAACCGGACGTCCGGACGTTCCTCGAACAGGCGGGCCAGCTGGTTCATCAGCCGGACGCCGGACGAGGCGAGCGGGTGCCCGAGGGCGATCGCGCCGCCCCACGGGTTCACCCGCGCGTCGTCGTCGGCGATCTTGAAGTGCTCCAGGAACGCCAGCACCTGCACCGCGAACGCCTCGTTGATCTCGATGAGGCCGATGTCGTCCATGGTCAGGGCGTTGCGGGCGAGGAGCCTCTCGGTGGCGGGGACGGGCCCGACGCCCATCACCTCCGGCTCCACACCGGCGAACGCGAAGTCGGCGAGGCGCATCCTCGGGGTGAGGCCGAGCTCGCGGGCGACGTCCTCGGCGGCCAGCAGGCAGGCGGTGGCGCCGTCGTTGAGCCCGGCGGCGTTGCCGGCCGTGACGTTGCCGTGCACGCGGAACGGCGTCTTCAGCCCGGCCAGGTCGTCCGGCGTGGTGCCGGGGCGCGGCGGCTCGTCCTCCGTCGCGAGCCCCCAGCCCTTCTCCGCGGAGCGGATCGCGGTCGGGACGAGGTCGGGCTGGATCTTCCCGGCGGCGTAGGCGGCGGCGACCTTCCGCTGGCTCCGGACGGCGTAGGCGTCCGCGCGCTCCCTGGTGATGCCGGGGAACCGGTCGTGCAGGTTCTCCGCGGTCGAGCCCATCACGAGGGCGGACGGGTCGACGAGCCTCTCGGCGAGGAACCGCGGGTTCGGGTCGACGCCCTCGCCCATCGGGTGCCGTCCCATGTGCTCGACGCCGCCCGCGATGACGACGTCGTACGAGCCGAACGCGATGCCGGCGCCGGTCGTGGTCACCGCCGTCATCGCGCCCGCGCACATCCGGTCGATCGCGTAGCCGGGGACGCTCTTCGGCAGCCCGGCCAGCACGGCGGCGGACCGCCCGATGGTGAGGCCCTGGTCGCCGGTCTGGGTGGTGGCTGCGACGGCGACCTCGTCCACCCGCTCGGGCGGCAGGGACGGGTTGCGGCGCAGCAGCTCGCGGATCGCGCGGACGACCATGTCGTCGGCGCGTGTCTCCGCGTACAGGCCCTTGGGGCCCGCCTTGCCGAACGGTGTGCGTACGCCGTCGACGAACACGACGTCGCGTGCGGTGCGAGGCACGGGTCGTCCTCCCTGCGATGGGTCCGGTGTGCTCCTGACCGCCATGCTACTCGTCAGTAACCACTGACGCCGGGATCGCCCCGCACCCGGCCTTGTCCGGCAGGTGAACCCCTGGATAACGTGGCTGGCAGTCGCCGGAGGAGGAGGCCGCGGTGACGCACGCGAGGCCCGCTTACCGGCCGGGGATGCGCCGGCGGATCGGGCACATCCGCGACCTCGCCGCCCTCCTGCTGAAGACCGGGCTGCTGTTCTCCGGCGGCCCCCGCCGGATCGGCCGGCAGCTCGGCGCGCTGCGGCGCTGGGGCACCACCCTCGCCGGGCTGGTCGCCGCGTCCGCCGCCCGCTCCCCGGCCAGGCTCGCACTGATCGACGACGAGGGCGCCGTCACGTTCGCCGAGCTGGACGAGCGCGCCGCGCGGCTCGCCGCCGGGCTGCCGCTGAGCGGCCCGCGCCCGCGCGTCGGGGTGCTCTGCCGCAACCACCGCGGGACGGTCGAGACGCTCGTCGCGTGCAGCCGTCGCGGCGCCGAGGTCGTCCTGCTCAACACCGGCTTCGGCACCGGCCAGATGCGCGCCGTGCTCGGCGAGCTGCGGCCCGACCTGATCGTCGCCGACGCCGAGTTCGCGCCGCTGCTCGCCGGCGTCCCCATCGCGCTGCGCCGGACCGTGCTGTGGTCCGACCGGGCCCCCGGCCCGGGGCGCGGACCCGTGCTGGACGACATCGTCCGGTCCGTCCCGGCGTCCAGTGCCGCCGCGAGGCCGCCGCAGATCCAGAGCCGCACCATCATGCTCAGCTCCGGCACCACCGGACGCCCGAAGGGCGCCCGCCGCCCGCCCCGCCCCGGGCCGTGGCCGCTCGCCTCGATGACGTCCCGGATCCCGCTCCGCGCCCGCCAGACGATGATCATCGAGGCGCCGCTGTTCCACACCTGGGGGTACGCCGCGCTGCAGATGGCGTGGGCGCTGCGGGCGCCGGTCGTCCTGCACCGCAGGTTCGACCCCGAGCGGACGCTGCGGGCCGTCGCCTCCCACCGCGAGACGACCGTGTTCGCCGTCCCGGTGATGTTCCAGCGGATCCTGGACCTCGCGCCCGAGGTCCGCGCGCTCTACGACACGTCCTCGCTGCGGATCGTCGCGCTCAGCGGCGCCGCGCTGCCCGGCGACCTCGCCACCCGCGTCATGGACGAGTTCGGCGACCGGCTCTACAACGTGTACGGCTCGACGGAGGCGTCCTGGGTGTCCATCGCCACCCCGCGCGACCTGCGGCTCGACCCGCGCACCGCCGGGCGGCCGCCCCGCAACACCGCGCTGGCGATCCTCGACGCGCAGGGCGGCAGGCTCGGCCGCGCCGCCATCGGGCAGATCTTCGCCGCGAACGAGCTGCTGTTCGAGGGGTACACCGGCGGCGAGCCGATGGAGGTCCGCGACGGGCTCCTCGCCACCGGCGACCTCGGGCACATCGACCACCGCGGGCTCCTGTTCGTGGACGGGCGCGGCGACGGCATGGTCGTGTCGGGCGGCGAGAACGTCGTCCCTCGCGACGTGGAGGACGCGCTGCTGCGGATCCCGGAGATCCACGAGGCCGCCGTCGTTGGCGTCCCCGACGACGAGTGGGGGCAGCGGCTCGCGGCGTACATCGTCCTGCGGCCTGGCGCGCGGCTGGAGGCGGACGCCGTCCGCGAGCACGTGCGCGCCCATGTCGCCCGGTACGCGGTGCCCCGCGACGTGCACTTCATCGCCGAGCTGCCCCGCAACGCGACCGGCAAGGTCGTGCACCGCTGGCTGGCGGCGCGTCCCGGCCGTCCCGCGCCGGAGGGACGCGTCGAATGGCCGAGCCCGGGCCCGCGGCCGAGCCCGCAGCGGCGGCCGCCCGCCGCCGAACCGGCGAGCTAGGGGACCGCGGCAGGTGCGAGGACAGGCTGTTCGGAGACGGGCAGCCGCACGGTGATCGACAGCCCGCCGCCGTCCCGGGGGACCGTCTCGATCGTGCCGCCGTGCGCGTCGACCACCGCCCGGACGATCGACAGGCCGAGTCCCGTGCCGTCCGCCGACCCCGTCCGCTCGCGTGCGGCGTTCCGGTCGCGCGCGGCGCTGCGGTCGGGCCGCAGCCGCCGGAACGGCTCGAAGATCGCCTCGACCTCGTACGACGGGACGGGCCGCCCCGTGTTGACGACCTGCAGGAACGCCGCGCCGTCCCGCACCCCGGTGCGGACCCACACCCGCCCGTCCTTCACGTTGTACTTCACCGCGTTCTCCAGCAGGTTCACCGCGCAGCGCTCCAGCAGGACGGGATCGCCGGTCACGACGGCGGGCGAGAGCCGCGCCTCCACGTCCACGCCCGTCTCGCCGGCCAGGTCGTCGAGATGGCCGAGCGCGCCGTGCACCACGTCCGGCAGCGGCGTCGCGGTCCGGGCGGCCAGGTGCCGTTCGGACCGGGCGAGCGTCAGCAGCCCCTCGATGAGCCGCTCGTGCCGGGCCGTGTTGCCGAGCAGCACGTCCGCGAGCGCCTTCGTCTCCGGCGGGCTCTTCCGGCTGGCGAGGGCGACCTCCAGGACCGTCCGGTTGATGGTCAGCGGCGTGCGCAGCTCGTGCGAGGCGTTCGCGACGAAGCGGCGCTGGACGTCGAACGCGCGGTTCAGTCGGTCCAGCATCCGGTTGAACGTGTCCGCCAGGTCCTTGATCTCGTCCTGTGGGCCGTCCAGCGGGATCCGCTCGTGCAGGTTGCTCTCCGACAGCCGCCGCGCCGTCGCGGTGACCGCGTGCAGCGGGCGCAGCATCCGCCCCGCCACCACGTACCCGATCACCACGGCGAGGACGCCGAGCACCAGCATCGTGATCAGCGAGCTCTGCAGCAGCTGCTCCAGCACGTCGCGCTTCTGCTCGGCGACCTGCCGGTTCGCCTCCGCCTTCAGCTCCACCAGCGCGGTGACGTCGCCCTGGGACGCCAGGTCGCGCAGCCGCGTGAAGGCCGCCGGGCTGACATCGGAGCCGGCCAAGTTGAGGCGCTGGTCCATGGTGTGGACGGTCAGCAGGTACGTCACCGCGACCAGGACCGCCGAGCTGACGAGGTACAGCGACCCGTACACCAGCGTCAGCCGCGTCCGGACGCTCAGCCGGGGCACCGGCAGCGCGGTCCTCACCGGGTCTCCAGCCGGTACCCGGAGCCCGTCACCGTCTCGATCACCGGCGGCTGGCCGAGCTTGCGGCGCAGCGTCGCCATCGTGACCCGGACGATGTTGCTGAACGGGTCGATGTTCTCGTCCCACGCGCGCTCCAGCAGCCGCTCCGCGCTGACCACGCCGCCCTCCGCCCGCATCAGCTCCTCCAGCACGGCGAACTCCTTCTTCGTCAGCCGCAGCTCCCGGCCCTCCCGCGCCACCTTCCGCCGGTGGGGGTCGAGCCGGATGCCGCGCCGCTCCAGCACCGGCGGCACCGGCGGCCCGGACCTGCGCGCCAGCGCCCGCACCCGCGCCACCAGCTCGCCGAACACGAACGGTTTCGGGAGGTAGTCGTCGGCGCCGAGGGACAGCCCGTCCACCCGGTCGTCGACGTCGCCGGCCGCGGTCAGCATCAGGATCCGGACGGGGCTCCGCCGCTCCACCAGGCCGCGGCACACGTCGTCGCCGCTGACGGTCGGCAGGTCGCGGTCGAGGACCACCACGTCGTACTCGTTGTAGGACGCCCGCTCCAGCGCGTCGTCGCCGTCGTACACCACGTCGACGGCCATCGCCTCTTCGCGGAGCCCTTCGGCGATCGCGTCCGCGAGCACCCGCTCGTCCTCGACGATCAGAACACGCATGCCGCCGAGCATGACCGGCGGGAGGTTAAACGCCGATAAGGAACCGGCGGCGACCCCGGCGGCGGTCGCCCGCCGCCGGCGCCGCCCCGGGGACGCCGGACAATGGTCAGAGACCCGGCCCGTGCACGGATCATCGCCTCACGACTGGACGGCGATGATGTCGTACGGGGTGTCCGGGGTCGGCGGAGTGCTGAACCGCGCGTTCGGGAGGTACAGCGTCTGCCCGGACTTCGCCACGGTCGTGGGGACGTCGAACCGCGGGTCGGTCAGCTTCTTGACGATCTTTCCCGCGGTGGCGTCCTCGGTCAGCTCGATGACGGCCACGGTGTTGAGCGCGTTCTGCACGGCGTACAGGGTCCGGCCGTCGAGCAGGATCCCGTCCCCCGCGGTCAGGATCTCGCCACCGAGGTCGATGACCTTCGCGACGCCGGTCTGCGAGTCGACCTTGAACAGCTTTCCGGTGTTGGACTGGATGAGGATCAGCGACTTCCCGTCCGGGAGCGCGGCGATCCCGTTGGCGTTGAAGCCCTGCTGGTAGACGAGGTCGCCGCTCAGCGGAATGGTCTTCACGTCCGCGGCGTCGTCCTCGTCGAGCGGGATCCGGTAGAGCTGGGGATTGGTCGAGTCCGTGAGGTAGGCCCCGTCCGCGCCGACGGTGACGTCGTTGACGAACGCCGTCTTCGTCGTGAGCTTGAACGACCGCAGGACGGCGCCGGTCCGGGTGTCCACGATGCGCGCGTCCCCGCCCCGCCCGCCGGCCACGTACAACCGGTGCCCCTGGGTCTTCATGCCGAGCGAGGGCGTGCCCGGCCCCGGGTTGATCACCTCTCCCTCTCCGGTGCGCAGATCGGCCCGGTAGATCGCCCCCGTGGCCCGCGAGCCGAGGAACGCCACCTTCCCGGGCCCGGCCGCGATCCCCTCGGGCTGGAACCCGGCGGGCAACGCGATTCGATCGGGCGGCGCCGCGGCGTCCCCCCGGGCGGACGCCCCGACGGGAACCAGAAGCCCGACCATCAGTGCAGTGCTGAGAATTCGAGACCACATGGCATCAACGTCCCGCACCCAGCCCAACCGAGCCAGACCCATTACCCGCGCCCCCCTCCATGACCACATCAAATGCCTGCTCAGCGCCGTCATGGCACGCATTATCGGCACGCTCAGCCAATACGCCCCGCCCCCAAGTCCCCCAAACCGCTAATGCGGGTTTAACCCCTTGGGGGGTGTTATGGCGCTTCGTCCGGGGTGTGCGGCCTCGGTGGAGAGGACGTCATGAGGGGTCGGATGTGCGCCGTGGTCATCGCTGTGTCGGTCGTGTTCGGGGTCGCCGGGTGCGGGAGTGACGAGGGGAGCGGGGTGGCGAGTGTCGGCGGGTCGGCGGCGGCCAAGGCGTCGGCGTCGCCCCCGTCCGGGGCGTCGCTTTCGCCGGAGGACGCGCAGCTCAGGTTCGCGCAGTGCATGCGGGAGAACGGGGTGGACGTCCCCGACCCGGGCAGCGTCGACCAGAAGGCGATGCGGCTGGGCAAGGGGACCGACCGGAAGAAGCTTGAGGCCGCGCTGGAGAAGTGCAAGTCGTGGCTGAAGGCCGGGGGGAAACTCCCCGATCTCAAAGACCCGAAGACCCGCGACCAGTACGCCAAGTTCGCGCAGTGCATGCGCGAGCACGGTGTGGACATTCCCGATCCGGGGCCGGACGGGCAGATCACGATTCCGTCGGCGGGCGCCGGCATGGACGCGGTCGAGAAGGCGCGCGCGGCGTGCAGGGGCAGCCTGCCGGGAGCTCGGAAGTGAGGCGCGGAGCGGTCGCGGGCGGTGTGGCCGTCGTGGTGGTGGTCGGCGGGGGAGGCGCGCTGGCCTGGACGGTCGACGGCGGTGAGGCGAAGGCCGGGAACACGGCGAAGCTGCGGACCGCCGCGGTCGGCCGAGGTGATCTCGTGGACACCGAGACGGTCGACGGGAAGCTCACCCACGACGACATCCGGGAGGTGTGGGCGGGCGCGTCCGGTGTGGTGACGTGGGCTCCGAAGCAGGGGGCAACGGTCAAGCGGGGCGGGACGCTTCTGAAAGTCGCGGGTGATCCTGTGACGCTCATGTACGGCGGCAGTCCCATGCACCGGGTGCTCAAGAACGGCGACTCGGGAAAGGACGTGCGGCAGCTCGAACAGAATCTGCGGGCACTCGGGTACCGAGGGATGACCGTGGACGAGGAGTTCACCGAGGCCACTGAAATCGCCGTCAAGGAATGGCAGGGCGATCGCGGCCTTGCGCAGAGCGGAATGGTCGACGGCGCGCAGGTCGTCTTCCTGGACGGGCCCGTGCAGATAAGGGAGCTCAAGGCGCCGGAGGGAAAGCAGACGGCCAAGGGGCAGCCCGTTCTGACCGTGGCCGGCACTCGGCGGGTCGTCCATGTTGATTTGGCTGCCGACAAGCAGGACCTCGCACGGAAAGGCGCCAGGGTCTCCGTGGAATTGCCGGGCGGCAAGAAGGTCGAGGGGACGATCAGCGGCGTCAGCGAGGTCGCGGAGAGCACGGGGGAGGGGCAGGAGAAGAAGACCACGATCGGCGTCGACATCTCCCTCGGCGGCGCCGGGACGGGACGGTTCGACGAGGCCCCCGTCAGCGTCGAGCTGGAGAGCGAGCGGCGGAAGGGCGTCCTGTCGGTGCCGGTGGAGGCGCTGCTGGCGCTGCGCGAGGGCGGCTTCGGCGTCGAGGTCGTGGACGGTGGGCGCAGGCGCCTTGTCGCCGTGGACATCGGGGCGTTCGGCGGCGGGCGGGTCGAGGTCGCCGGGGCCGGGATCGCCGAAGGCGTGCGGGTCGGGGTGCCCGCCGAATGACGAACATCGTGGAGCTGGCCGGGGTGGCCAAGGAGTACGGGGGCGGCGTCGCGGCGCTGCGGGGCGTGGACCTGGTGATCGAGGCGGGGGAGCTGGCCGCGATCGTCGGGCCCTCGGGGTCCGGG
>NZ_VCKW01000169.1 GCF_005889715.1 Actinomadura soli | reverse complement strand
TGGGGGTTGTGCTTGAGCGAGTTGGGCGCGGGAGTGTTCTCGTTACCGCGGGGTGTACTTGGGTTGTGCTTGGCGGGACGTCCCTGGGGCGTGAGGGGCTCGTTATGGCGCGGCTGTTGGAGAGGGGGGATTTGGCCGGTGCCCGGGAGCGGCTTCCGCATTTGTGTGCGCGGGATCCGAACGAGTTGGACGGGGACGGGTTGGCGCGGGCCGTTGTGGAGTCCGTGGCGGAGAACACGTCCGATGCGGCGATCGCGCCGTTGGTGTGGGGTGCGGTGGCGGGAGTTCCGGGATTGCTGATGTATCGGGCCGTTAACACGCTGGATGCGATGGTCGGCTACCGGAATCCGCGGTATGAGCGGTTCGGTTGGGCGGCGGCACGGCTGGATGATGTCGCCAATTGGGTTCCGGCACGGGTGACCGGGGGGCTTGTCGCGCTTTGTTCGGGACGTGATGCGTGGCGGATTCTGCGGAGGGACGGCAAGAAGCATCCGAGCCCCAATGCCGGACGGTGCGAGGCCGCGTTCGCGGGGGCGCTCGGCGTGCGGCTGGGCGGGGTGAACGAGTACGGGGGACGGGTCGAACGGCGTCCTGAAATGGGGGACGGAAGGGCTCCCGAGGTTCGGGACATCAGGAGGGCCGTGGGGCTTTCGGCGGTGGTGACGTTCGCGGCGGCGGCCGTGATCTGGAGTCTGCGGTGAGCGGGCTGCTCGTCGCCGGGACGACGTCCGATGCCGGGAAGAGTGTCGTCACGGCGGGGTTGTGCCGCTGGCTCGCGAGGCGCGGGGTGAAGGTCGCGCCGTTCAAGGCTCAGAACATGTCGCTGAATTCGATGGTGACGAGTGACGGGGCCGAGATCGGACGGGCGCAGTACATGCAGGCGCAGGCTGCGGGGGTCGAGCCGAGGGCCGTGATGAATCCGGTGCTGCTCAAGCCGGGCAGCGATCGGCGCAGCCAGGTCGTGGTTCTGGGACGTCCGGTGGCGGAGGTCGACGCGCTTCAGTACGGGGAGCGCAAGGAGTGGCTCAGCGGTGTCGTGCAAAGGAGTCTCGCGGAGCTTCGAGACGAGTACGACGTGGTCATCTGCGAAGGCGCGGGAAGCCCGGCCGAAATCAATCTGCGGGCGGGCGACATCGTGAACATGGGGCTCGCCCGAGCCGCCGAATTGCCCGTGGTGGTGGTCGGGGACATCGACCGGGGCGGTGTTTTCGCGTCGTTGTACGGGACGGTGGCCCTTCTGGAGCCCGCGGATCAGGCGCTGATCGCGGGGTTCGTCATCAACAAGTTCCGCGGCGCGCGGGAACTGCTGGAGCCCGGGCTTGAGCAGCTTCAAAAGCTCACCGGACGTCCCACGCTGGGTGTGCTGCCGTGGACGCTCGGCCTGTATCTGGATTCTGAGGACACCCTGGCATTGGACGCCCCCCGGCCCGACGCCAAAGGGCCGGTCGGGAGGGAGACGCTGCGAATCGTCGTGGTGCGCTTTCCGCGGATCTCGAACTTCACGGATCTGGACGCGCTGGCCTGCGAACCGGGCGTCGTCGTCCGCTATGCGGCCAGCGTTGGAGATCTCGTGGAGGCGGATTTGGTCGTCCTGCCGGGAACGCGGGCCACGGTGAACGACCTCGCCTGGCTGCGCGAGCGGGGAATGGCCGACGAAATACTGAGGCGCGCTCGCGAGGGACGGCCCGTGCTCGGCATCTGCGGCGGTTATCAGATGCTCGCCGAGGAAATCGTCGACCATGTCGAGTCAGGTGCCGGACGGGTCGAAGGGCTCGGCCTGCTCCCCGCGAAAGTCGAGTTCGGAAAGGAGAAGACCCTCGGGCGGCCGAACGGGCGGGCGTACGGCCAGGATGTCGACGCGTATGAGATCCACCATGGCGTGGTGACCCCGCAGGGCGAGCCGTTCCTCGACGGATGCCGCCAGGGCGCCGTCTGGGGGACGACCTGGCACGGCGCAATGGAGAACGACGGATTCAGGCGGGCCTTTCTCAAGGACGTCGCGCGGGAAAGCGGCCGCGATTTCGCCCCCGCGCCCGACGTGTCATTCCAGGCGCTGCGCGAGGCGACCTTGGACGCTCTCGGCGACCTCGTCGAAAAGCACCTGGACACCGATGCGATCTGGCGGATCATCGAGGAAGGCGCGCCGAGCGGGCTTCCCGTCGTCCCGCCGGGCGGGGCGCCCGCCACGACGGTAGGGTGATCCATTCAACCGCACCGGCCGCATCAGGAGGAGCGCCCCGTGACCGAGCCGCGGTCCAGTCTGATCGTCCCGCTGATGAAGGCGCGGGTGCCGGCCGAGGTCCAGCTGGAGTTCCCGCTGCCGCCGGACGAGGAGCCGATCCGCGACCCGTTCGCCGCCGACCTGTACGTCTCCTACGCGCTGGAGATCGCCGACGAGGCCGTCCCGGCCGGGCGGCGGCACGAGCATGTGGCGCGGCGGCACTGCGCCGAACTCGGTGTGCGGCCCGAGGAGCTGCGCCGGCGGGCGGTGCTCAACCTTCGTGATCGGCGCCCCGATCTGAGCCTGAACTGGAGCTCGGACGTGCGCGCCGTGACGGTCTCCCTCAGCGGAAGCGGAGGCGGAGGCCGAAGCGCAAGCGGAATGGCGACGACGACGGCAGCGGCAACGACGACGGCGGCCGCGGGGCGCGGGACTCTGGAGTCGAGCCTCCTGCTGGACGAGGGCTTCCTGGAGAAGCTCGCCCAGGACGTGGACGGCGACCTCGTCGTGGCCGTCCCGGCGCGGGACGTTTTCGTCGCGTCCGGAACCGGCCACCCGGACGGTGTCGATAAGCTCCGCTGGACCATCGCGCAGGTGTGGGCCGGGGACCGGAGCGACACCGGCGGCGACCCGGTGTGGGAGGTGCCCGCCGGGAGCCTGCTCACCCACAACCTTCTGGTGCGGCGCGCCACCACCGACAGCCCGAGCGCGGCCTGGGACGTCTTCCAGGATTGATCACGAAAGTCTCTCGAGGCGCGGCCACAGCTCCGGCCACGGGGCCCGCTGGCCTCGGCAGACCCAGATGGGCTTGCCCTGCTCCTGGTTGTCGAGGTCGACGCCGTTGTCGACGCGGCTCACCGGGCGCACGTCCGTCCAGAACCGGCCCAGGTAGGACGCGCCCGCGACCGTTTCCGGGCCGACGACGATGGTCGGCCCGCCCGTGTCGGCCGGGCGTCCGAAGTACCAGTAGCCGTTGTGGCCGCTGTAGGCGCGGGGAAGCCCGAGGTCGGGCCCGTACCTGTCGAGCGCTCCCGCCTCGCCGTAGTTGCTCACGACGATCGTCGCCTTCGACCGCTCGTCCGGCGGCAGCGAGCCGTGCACCTGCGCGACCTGGGCGGCGAAGCGGGGCCAGCCGACCGTCTCCGCCGAGTCGGCGTTGACGCCGGGCTGCGGGGTGCCGGCGAGCTGCTTCACGGGATACACGGGCAGCGTCAGCAGGACGGTCGTGACGGCGGTGATCGCGTACACCGGGACGGACACCAGCCAGCCGAAGCCGCGCGGCGCGCCGTTCCGCTCGATCTCCACCGCGCCCGCGGCCCACAGCGCCGCCCAGAGCCCGCTGACGTAGTACGGCTTGCCCGCCGTGATCAGGAACAGGACGGTCAGCAGCACGTACGCGTACCCGACGAAACGGAACGTCCGCAGGTCGTCGGACCGGTACGTCCGCCAGAGCCCGTAGATCCACAGCCAGGACGGGAAGATCCCGGTCAGCAGTATCTGGAACGGGATGAACCCGGGCCGGCCGCCGAAGTCGGCGTTGTCGGCGATCGCGCTCGCCATGTCGAGCTGCGGCCAGCCGTGGTCGGCCTGCCACAGCAGCCCGGGGACGGCCGCGGCCGCCGCGACCAGCGCCCCGGCCGCGAGCATCGGCCGCCGCAGGAACTCGCGCGGCCCGGACACCAGCAGCCCCGCGACGAGCGCGACCAGCAGGAACGCGGCCAGGTACTTGACGTTCAGCGCCAGCGCCGCCACGACGCCGGCGGCGAGCAGCAGCCGCTGGTCGCGGGTCCGGACCCATCTGAGCGCGAGCCACCCGATCGTCATCGACAGCAGCAGGTCGAGCGTCGCCGTGGAGAACAGGTGGCCCGCCCCGACGGCGAACGGGCACACCGCGAACGCGCCGGCGGTCAGCAGCTGCGCCCGCCGCCGGCCGCCCATCTCCCGCGCCGTCAGCCCGGCGACCACCACGCTCGCCGCGGCGAACAGCGCCGCCGGGACGCGCAGCGCGACGAGCGAGTCGCCGAACACGGCCGTGATCGCGCGGGCGATCAGCGGCATCAGCGGCGGCTGGTCCGGATAGCCCCAGGCCAGATGCCGTCCGGCCACCCGGAAGTACAGCTCGTCGCGGTGGTAGCCGTACCGCGCGCTGACGGCCAGCAGCAGGACGCCGACCGCGCCGGCGATCAGCAGCACCGGCCGCCACGCGAACGCGGCGGACGCGGCGGGACGAACGATCTCGGCGGGACGGCCGGATGCCGCGGAGGCGGGGGCGGACATGCGACGAACCTAATCCGGGCCCGTGTGCCGAGTCACGATCTTGAAACGGCCACCCCTGGACACCGTCCAGCCAGGTGAGACCGCCCCGGCGCCGCCGCGGGCGGCCGGAATATTCGGTGGGACGTATCGGACGGGCTGCGTAGTCTCGCGGTCATGGTGTCGATAGATCAGATGCTCGCCTTCTCCGCGATGGCCTTCGCCATCATCATCATTCCAGGCCCGTCCGTGCTCTTCGTCGTCGGCCGCGCGCTCGCGCACGGCCGCCGCACCGCGCTCGCCGGAGTCATCGGCGGTGTGCTCGCCGCGCTCGTGCTGACCGTGGCCGTCGCGGTCGGCGTCGGCTCGATCGTGGAGCGGTCCGCCGTCGTGTTCACGGCCCTGAAGATCGTGGGCGCCGTCTACATCGTCTACCTCGGGGTGCAGGCCATCCGGCACCGGCGGTCGCTGCAGGAGACGATCGGCGCGGACGAGGAGGGGCAGGGCGGCGATCTCCGGGCCCTCGTGCAGGGCTTCGTGGTAGGTGTCACGAACCCGAAGACGACGGTGTTCTTCGCGGCCGTCCTCCCGCAGTTCGTCGTGCGGGAGCACGGGCACGTGGCGCTGCAGATGATGGTGTTCGGGCTGCTCTTCGCCGTGATCGCGCTGCTGAGCGACAGCGTCTGGGGCATCGCCGCCGGGACGGCCCGCGAGTGGTTCGCCCGCTCGCCCCGCCGCCTCGCCGCGATCGGCGGCACCGGAGGGCTGATGATGATCGGCCTCGGCGTCACCGTCGCGACGACCGGCCGCAAGGAGTAGCCGCCGGGCAGCGCCCGGCTCCCGGGGCATCAGGCCAGGTCAGACCTCGCAGAGCGCGAAGTCGTCGAACTTCGCCTCTGGGTGGCCCGTGGAGTTCTCCGGACGGAACACGATCAGCCCGCTCGCGCCCGTGTCCTCGTCCGGAGCGGCGGCGGTGGTCTTCGCGACGGCCTGGTCGTTCACCCATAGGCCGAGGCTCACCTGCGAACCGTCCTCGACGCACGCGGCCTGGATCCGGTTCTCGTTGTTGCGGAGCCGGGTGGCGGTGCCGGTCGCCAGGTCCGTCAGCCTGAGGCCGTCCATCTTGGCGATGCGGGCCCGGCCGTCCTCGCGGAGGAGGAACGCGAAGCCCGCGCTCTGGCCGTGGCAGTAGACCCCCGCCTCACCGCCGTCGCCCTCGGACGACTCGACTCTCACGTCCATCAGCTGGGACTCGGGGACGTCGTTCACGGGCGCGTCGGCGAGGGTCCGGCTCGTCGCGGGGAGGACGTGCACCTCGTACTTGCGGTCGCGGTAGGACGCGTCCCAGGTGGGGGTCGACGCCGTCTTCCAGCCCGAGCCGTCGTCGTTGAAGCCGTCCTCGAAGACCTTCTCCTTCACCTCCGGCGGCTTCTCGCCGAATCCGGATCCGGACGCGGCGGCCGTGGTCGGGTCGGCGTCGTTCGCAACACCATCGGGACCTGGGGCGAGCACGCCGGCCAGGATCGGGACGCCGATGGCCGCCACGGCGAAGGCCGCGATGAGCGGGCGGCGGCGCTGCAGCACGCCGCGCGCGGGGCGTCGCGCCGGAGGAGGGGGCGGCGGCGCGTTCAGCGGACGCGTCGCCGGAACGGAGTCGAGGGTCGTCTGCGTCTGCTGAGCTGAGCCGTCGTGCCGCGCCGCCGCCGCTGCGTCCGGCACCTCGCGTGCTGGTGGGGGAGTCGCCTCGCTCAGGGGAGTCGGTGGGGTGCCCTGCGGCAGGACGATCACGGGCGGTGTCGCGGGCGGTTCGTCCTCGCCGGTCAGGGCCTGGATCAGCTGCTTCACCGCCGGACGTGCGGCCGGGTCCTTCGCCAGCGACCGGGCGACGAGGTCGCGCACCGACGGTTCGAGGCCGTCGAGGTCGGGCTCGGCGGTGGTCACCCGGTGGATGACCTCCGGGAGCGTCCCGCCGCCGAAGGGGGCGCGGCCCGTGCCGGCGTAGGCGACGACGCAGCCCCAGGAGAACACGTCGGCCGCGGGCGTGATGTCCTCGCCGTGCATCAGCTCGGGCGCGACATAGGCCGGGGTGCCGATGAACTGGCCGGTCCTGGTCGGCCCGTCGGAGGAGTCCAGCGCGCGGGCGATGCCGAAGTCGATCACGCGCGGCCCGGTCGGGGACAGCAGCACGTTGGACGGCTTGAGGTCGCGGTGCACGATCCCGGCGCCGTGGATCGCGCTGAGCGCCGTCGCGATGTTCACCGCGAGGGCCTCCAGGTCGCCGCCGCGCAGCGGTCCGCCGGACTTGACGGCGTCGTCCAGCGACGGGCCGGCGACGTACTCGGTGACGATGTACAGCGGCTCGCCGTCCAGCCGGGCGTCCAGCACCGCGGCCGTGCAGAACCGCCGGACCTGCCGCGCCGCGGTCACCTCCCGGCGGAACCGCTCGCTGAACGCCTCGTCGTCGGCGAGCTCGGTGTTGATGACCTTGACCGCGACCTGCCGGCCCGAGCCGTCCTCGCCGAGGTAGACGGTGCCCATGCCGCCGCGGCCCAGCCTGCCGGTGAGACGGTACGGGCCGAGCCGCTGCGGGTCACGGTCGCGTAGAGGGGCCTGCATGGCTCGACTCCCGGGGGCCGGAGGGCTGTGTTGTGGTTCAGTCGGTCTTACGGTTCAGTCTCTATGACGTTCCATCAAGGGGAATCAGTTCGCACGCCCTGGGAGGAAGCGTGGACGTGACGGCGGATGTGCTCGGCCCCGGGTACGAGGCGATCGAGCTGCCGATGGGCCGGGACGCCGAAGGCGAGGTCGTGGCTACGCTCGTGCGGCGGGTCGGCTCTAGGCCGTTCCGGGGGGCGTGGGGGGTCGTCCCCCCACAGGAGACCGAGCCGTCCAGGCGGGGAGCCGTGCTGTATCTGCACGGGTTCGTGGACTACTTCTTCCAGCGGCATCTGGCCGACTTCTACCTGGCGCTCGGCTTTGACTTCTATGCGCTCGACCTGCGGAAATACGGGCGGTCGCTGCGTCCGCACCAGACGCCGAACTACGTGGAGAGCCTGTCGGACTACTTCCCGGAGATCGACGAGGCGGTCCGGATCGTCCGGGATGTGGACGGGCACGGCACGCTCCTGCTGAACGGCCACTCCACCGGCGGCCTCATCGCCGCGCTGTGGGCGGACAAGGCAAAGGGGGAGGGCCTGGTCGACGCCGTGTTCCTGAACAGCCCGTTCCTCGACATCGCGGAGCCGCTGGTGATGCGCAAGCTCGGCGCGGGCCTCGCGCGGGCGCTGCGGCCGAGGTTCCCGAAGGCGAAGCTCCCAGCGGGCGTGTCCGACCGGTATCCGCGGAGCATCCACCGAGACCACGAGGGCGAATGGGACTTCGACCTCGCCTGGAAGCCGATCCTCGGGTTCCCGGTGCGGGCGGCGTGGCTGGCGGCCGTCCGCCGCGGGCAGCTCCACCTGCACAAGGGCCTGGACGTGGACGTGCCCGTGCTGGTCATGGCGTCGACGCGCAGCGTCCGTCCGACCCGCAAGGTGCTGGACGTGACCGGGGCCGACGCTGTCCTGGACGTCGAGCACATGGCGCGGTGGGCGCCCAGGATCGGACGGCACGTCACGCTCGTCCGGATCGACGGCGGCCTGCACGACCTGGTGCTGTCGGCCGAGCCCGCCCGCACGCAGGTCTTCGCCGAACTGACCCGCTGGACGAACGCCTACCTGCCCGTCCAGGACGCCTAGGACGCCGCGGCCGCGAGGCCCCGAGGCCCGAGGCGCTAGCCGCGGATCTTCGACATGTCGAAGTCGTCGAACTGGACGCTCACCGGCTGGGCCGGGTTCCCGCCGCGCTGGACCTCCAGCCCGGTCCAGCCGTTGCCGAGCGGCTGATCGGCGTCGGTCTCGTCGAGGACCTGGTCGCCGTTCATCCAGAGCCGCAGCCGGACCTCCTTGCCGCCGTCCTTCCCCTCACAGGCGATCTGGATCTTGTTCGGGCCCTTGGCGGAGAAGCCGGGCACCGAGTCCGGGGCGGCGAGCTCCTTGTTGCCCTGATCGCCGTTGACCTTGCGGAGCACCGCGCCCTTGCCGTCGTTGCGGATCAGGAACAGGTACTGGGTGACCTTGCTGTCGGTGTTGTTCGCGCGGCACATCATCCCGAACAGCGCGTCGGGCGGGCCCTGCGCCACATCGGCGGTCACGGTCGTGAGGATCTGGTCGGGGATGGTCTTCACGTCGTCCGTGGGCACCCACCGGCCGACGGACGCGGCCGACTCGCTGGTCTGCATCCAGTACTTGCCGTCGCGGTAGCCGTAGTCGTCGCCGAAGCTCTCCCAGCCGGAGTCGTCGTTGGAGAAGTCGTCGCTGAACGTCGTGGCGAGGTTGCCGGGCGGGCCGCCCGCGCCCAGGACGGTGAACCCGACGACGGCGAGCAGGGCCAGCACGGCGGCGGCCGCCCCGGCGATGATCAGCGGGCGGCGGGAGCCGGAGCCGCGGCCCGGTCCGGACGGCCGGCCGTCGTGGCGCGTCGGGTCGGCGCCGAGCATCGCCGTCGGCTGCTGGAACGCGGCCTGCCCGGTGGTCTGCGGGGGCGGCTGACCGGGCCCCTGGCCCGGTGGCTGGAGCTGCGTCGTCTGGCCGGGCGGGCCGGTGCGCGCCTGGACGGTCGGGTCGGCCGCGGCGCCGTGCCAGCCCGCCTGGACGGTCTGGGCGAGCGTCGCCGGGTCGGTGGTGCCGTTGCCGACGAGCCGGGCGAGCAGCTCCTGGACGGACGGGCGGTTCCGCGGGTCCTTGTCGAGCGCGGCGGCGACCACGTCACGCAGGCCGGCGTCGAGGCCGTCCAGCTTCGGCTCGTCGTGCGCGACGCGGTAGAAGATCTCCGGGACGGTGTTGCCCGCGAACGGGGTGCTGCCCGTCCCGGCGTAGGCGACGACGCAGCCCCACGAGAACACGTCCGAGGCGGGCGTGACCTGCTCGCCGCGCAGCAGCTCGGGCGGCAGGTAGTTCGGCGTCCCGACGAACTGGCCGGTGCGGGTGGGGCCGTCCGCGGCGTCGAGGGCGCGGGCGATGCCGAAGTCGATCACGCGGGGCCCGGTGGACGACAGCAGCACGTTCGCGGGCTTCAGATCGCGGTGGACGATCCCCGCGCCGTGGATCGCGGCGAGCGCCGTGGCGACGCCGACCGCGACGCCCTCCAGGTCGGAGCCGGGCAGCTGGCCCCGGTCGGCGACGGCGCGTTCCAGGCTCGGGCCCTCGATGTACTCGGTGACGACGTAGAGGGGGTCCTCGTCCAGCTCGGCGTCGATCACGGGGGCGGTGCAGAACCGGCGGACCTGCCGGGCGGCCGTCACCTCGCGCCGGAACCGGTCCCGGAACGCGGCCTCCCCGGCCAGCTCCCGGTTGATCACCTTGACGGCGACGCGGCGGCCGTCGCGGCCATCGCCGAGATAGACCGTCCCCATGCCGCCGCGGCCGAGCCTGCCGACCAGGTGGTAGGGGCCGAGTTCCGTGGGGTCCTCGGGGCGCAGGGCCTCGCCGTTCTCTCCTGCGTGCGTGGTCATGGTGATCCTGAACTGGAAATAGGGGGTTTGTCCGTAGAACCCTAGCGGGCTGCCGCATATCGCCGAGCTGAGCTCGTCATTTGAATGGTGGTGGGGGCTGGAGGACGGGGCGCATAGTGCTCAGCGCGTTCGGCGCGCTCGCGGAAGAGTCCGGAAGGGCGGGAGCATCTCGCCGGTGAGGCCGAACGCGTAGGCCACGACCCGGGCGGACCAGCGCTGCCAGCCGACGACCAGCCCGTACAGCCGGCGGGGGTAGCGGCCGGTGAACGGGATGACCAGCCAGCTCAGCGCCATCACGACCACCAGCACCGCGAACATCGCCATCATCACGATCAGATGCGGGAGCACCAGCACACCTCTGACTAACGTGAACCAGCGCCGGGGCCCCTGCCACTCCGCCGGGAACGGCATGTCGACGACGACGGTCGTCCCGTCCGCGGCGGGCTCGCGAGGAGCGGGGGACGCGGCCGCCCGCGTCGGCTCCGCCATGTCGGGAACGGGCCGCGGCCGCGGCACCTCCGCGCCCGAGTCGTTCGTCCCGTTCGTGCCGTTCCGGTCGTTCGAGGTGCCCGAAGCGTCCGAGCCGCCCGGGGCCGGTGCCCGGCCCGTCCAGGTCGTGGAGATCGTCTCCGCGGCGTGCTCCGGGCTCTCCTGGCCGACGAGCCGGGTGAGGATCTGCCGCGCGGTCGGACGGCCGCGCGGGTCCTTGCCGAGCGCGGCGGCGACGATGTCGCGCAGCCGCGGGTCGAGGCCGTCGAGGTCGGGTTCGTCGTGGCCGATGCGGTGGAACGTCTCCGCGACCGTCTTGCCCTGGAACGGGGGGCGTCCCGTCCCGGCGTAGGCGACGACGCAGCCCCACGAGAACACGTCCGACGCCTGCTCGACCGGCTCGCCGCGCAGCACCTCCGGCGCGATGTAGGCGGGCGTCCCGACGAACTGGCCGGTGCGGGTGGGGCCGTCCGGGGCGTCCAGCGCGCGGGCGATGCCGAAGTCGATCACGCGGGGGCCGGTGGACGACAGGAGCACGTTGGCGGGTTTCAGATCGCGGTGGACGATCCCCGCGCCGTGGATCGCGGCGAGCGCCGTGGCGACGCCGACCGCGATGCCCTCCAGGTCGGAGCCGGGCAGCGGCCCCTTGCCGCCGACGGCCTTCTCCAGGCTCGGCCCGTCGATGTACTCGGTGACGATGTAGGGCGGGTCCTGGTCGAGCCCGGCGTCCAGGACGGGCGCGGTGCAGAACCGGTGGACGCGCCGCGCCGCCGTCACCTCGCGGCGGAACCGCGCGAGGAACGCCGGCTCCCCGGCCAGCTCCCGGTTGACGACCTTCACCGCGACGCGGCGGCCGTCCGGCTCGGCGCCCAGGTAGACGGTGCCCATGCCGCCGCGGCCGAGGCGTCCGAGCAGGCGGTAAGGACCGAGGACGCGCGGTTCGTCCTGCTCCAGCGGTTCGGCGGCGTATGTGGTCATGGCGGGCGGAACTCCTCGAAGATCGTATATTGCCGCCCAGCCTAAGGGAGCCGCCGTCTCCGGAAGGACGATCAGGGGATCAGCAGGAGCTTGCCCGTCGTCCGCCGCGCCTCCAGATCGGTGTGCGCGGCACCGGCCTCGGCGAGGTCGTAGCGGTGCCCGACATGGACCCGGAGAACGCCCGACTCCACCCAGCCGAGGACGTCGGAGGCCCGTTCCAGCAGCTCTTCACGGGTCGCGACGTAGTGGGCGAGCATCGGGCGGGTGAGGAACAGCGAACCGGCCGGGTTGAGCCGCTGCGGGTCGAACGGCGGCACCTTCCCGCCCGCCGCCCCGTACAGCGCGAGGACGCCGCGCCGCCGCAGGCTCGCGAGGCTCCCGTCGAACGTCGGCGCGCCGACGCCGTCGTACACGGCCGCGACGCCCTCGCCGCCGGTCAGCTCCCGCACCCGGGCGGCGAAGCCGTCGTACCCCAGCGTGACGTCAGCGCCCGCGTCCTTCGCGAGCTTCTCCTTCTCCGGCGTGGACGCCGTCCCGATCACCCTGGCGCCGAGGGCCTTGGCCGCCTGGGTGAGCAGCAGCCCCATCCCGCCTGCGGCCGCGTGCACGAGGACGGTGTCGCCCTCCCGGATCGGGTACGTCGACCGCGTCAGGTAGTGCGCGGTCATGCCTTGCAGCATCGAGGCCGCCGCGTCCTCCAGGTCCACGCCGTCCGGGACGGGGACGAGCCTGTCCGCCGCCACCAGGGCCTTCGCCGCGTAGCCGCCCCGCACGTCGCTGGAGGCGACGCGGTCGCCCACCGAGAACTCCTCGACGCCGTCGCCGACCGCCGCGACCGTCCCCGCCGCCTCGATGCCCGGCGTGTACGGAAGCTCCCGCGCGTAGGCGCCCGTCCGGTAGTACACGTCGATGAAGTTGACGCCCGCCGCCGCCACGTCGATCAGCACCTCGCCGGGCCCGGGCTCCAGGTCGGGGCGCTCCGCGGGCGCCAGGACCTCGGGCCCGCCGTTCTCGGTGATCACGATCGCGCGCATGCCGTGCTCTCCTGCCTGTCTGTAGGGATGGCCGATACCTGTCAGGGTGGCGAACGCCGGCCGGGACGGCGAGCTCGATCTCGGCAACCGGGCCTCCCGGCGGGCTATTCCACCGCCGGGGGGTTCACACCCAGTCGCGCATGGTCCGGCCGACCAGTGCGACGGCCTGCTCGACGCGGGCCGCGACGGTCGCGGGCTCCCAGATGTCCAGCCGGGCGCAGTCCTCGAACGCGACCTTCGTCGCCGCCATGAAGAACGCGACGACGATCCTGGGCCGCAGGTCCTCGACGGGGTCCACGTCCTCGCGCCGCGCGATCTCGGCGGCGAGCGCCTCCGTCGCCGCGCCGTACCGCGCCATCTGCGCCGCCATCAGCGACGGCGTCGCCTCGATCACCTGCCGGACGCGGCGGAACCGGGCGCTGTCGGCCGGGTCGCCCTCCGCGATCGTCCGCAGCACGACGCGCAGCGACTCGTACAGCGCCGCGAACGGCCGCTCCCCCGGCGGGCGCGCTGCGAGGGACTCCGCGAGGAGCTGGTCGTGCTCGCCGAGGAAGCTCGTGACGACGTCCTCCTTGGTGGCGAAGTAGCGGAAGAACGTCCGCTGCGACACCTCCACGGCCGCGACGATCTCGTCGATCGTCGTCGCCTCGTACCCCTGGGAGACGAACAGCTCTAACGCCGCGTCGACGAGCGCGAGCCGGGTCCGCTGCTTCTTGCGCTCGCGGAGCCCGGCAAGAGCGCGCGCGGGCACTGGGCCCGGCTCTGGTGGGCCTGCCTCCGTGGGACCCGGGTTCGCGGAGCCGTGGTCTGTGGGGCCTGACGGGTCGCCGGCGGGGACGGCGCTCATCGGCTCGCTCCTTCTCTGCACGTACGCGGGCGGGTGGACGCCCGTCCTCACAGAGGCTTCTATCACGGACGGGCACTCCGCACGCGTGACGGGGTTCCAACGTCCGGAACGGGCCTCGCGCGATTGGCGCACGCCGGCCCGGCGCGTCGCGACGCCGTCCGCGGACCATCCAGGGCCGTTAAGGAATCCGCCGTCCCACTCTCTGGGAATCCCCTGCGCAGCCCGCGAATTCGGGTCATGCTGAGGGCCGGTCACCAATTGTCGCCGGACGGTCGCCGAAGGTCATCGTCCGGCGCCTCGGACCATGCTGAGGCAGGCTGATGTGTCAGTAGTCGGTGGGCGGGAGATCGCCGAGGTGCGCCGGCGTCACCTCGCGGCGCTAGCGCACGAAGTCGAGGCCCGCGGGCTCTCCTGGAGGCTCGCCGGACCCGAGGAGTCCCTGCTGAGCGTGTCCGGCACGCGGACGCGGCGCCAGATCATGGTCGTCGCCACCCCGTGCGGCGACGGCTGGTACTACCTGTGGCCGGGCGGCGGCATGGCCGACGTCACCGAGGCCGCGACGGTCGCGGACCGCCTCAGCAGGCTGTGCTAGCCCAGGGGGCGACCCCTGGAACCCCGTCGCGAGCCGGTCGATCCTCACGCCACGGTGCGGGTTCTTGTGACCGTGCGGGTTTTTGATCGTGGCGCTCCGGTCGACCCGTGACCCCGGCTGAGGTCTCCTCCGTCTTGCTCCCTTGCGGGCGGCTTCCCTAGACTCGGGTGCGAACGTTTGTTCGAATCCCGCATGTTCTTCCCCCGTGCGGTGAGCGCGAGGGGGAGGCAGATGACACGCGTGTTCGGCGACCCGGTGGACGTCTGGGTGAGCGATGGACGTCCTGTCCGGTTCGTCTGGCGTGGCCGGCTCTACACCGTGCGGCGGGTGCTGGAGCACTGGGTCACGACCCGTGACTGGTGGCGGGAGAAGCAGCCCGACGGCGAGGCCACCGGAGAGCGGGAGTTCTGGCGGGTCGAGGCGACCCCGGACCGGGAGATCGGCGTCTACGAGCTGCGTCATGACGTGGCCGCTGACAGCTGGCTGCTTTCCCGGGTATGGGACTGACGTGCACATTCACGTCGCTTCGTGCTATTCGCTGCGGTACGGCGTCGCGCCGCCCGCGGCGCTGGCCGAGCGCGCGGCGAGCCTCGGCATGCAGACGCTCGCGCTGACCGACCGGGACGGGCTGTACGGCGCGGTCCGTCACGTTCGGTCATGTGCGGACGCGGGGATCGGGGCCGTCGTCGGCGCCGATCTCAGGGTCGCGTCGACGGGCGAGGAGCGGATCGTGGTGCTCGCCGAGGGGCGGACGGGATGGCGGTCGCTGTGCCGGCTCGTGACGGCGGCGCACGCGGCGGGGGAGCGCGGGAAGCCCTTGGTCACGCGGCAGATGGTCGGTGCGCACGCGGAGGGCCTCGTCGTCCTGCTCGGCCCGGCGTCGGACGTGGGACGCGCCATCACCGGGCGGCGTCCGGACGTGGCGGCGGCGCGGCTGGACGCATGGCGCGCCACGGCCGAGACCGTGATCGAGATCGTCGACCACCATGACCGGGGCGACGGGCCCAGGGCGGCGCGGATGCTCGCGCTCGCGCGCGAGGCCGGAGTCCCCGCGGTGCTGGGCAACGCCGTCCGTTACCTGGAGCCGTCCGACCATCCGGTCGCGCAGGTCCTGGACGTGACGCGCCGCCTCGTCCCGCTCGACCGGCGGCACCTGGACGACCGCACCGGGCACGCCTACCTGAAGTCCGTCCCGGAGATGCGCCGTGTCGCGGAGTGGGGCTGCGGCGCGGACGAGGCGGACGCCCTCCTGGCCGCCACGCGGCGGCTTTCCGAACGCTGCGTCCTGGACCCGGGGCGCGATCTCGGCATGGACGACGTCCATCTGCCGTTCGCCGGCGCCGACCCGTACGCGCGGCTCGTCGCCCGCTGCTCGGACGGGCTGGCGCGGCGCGGGCTGGAAGGTTCGCGGAAGGCCGCGGCGCGGCTCGGCGATGAGCTCGGTGTCATCGCACGGAAGGGGCTGGCGTCCTACTTCCTGACGGTCTCCGACGCCGCCGCGCTGATCAGGTCGCGCGGCATCCGCTGCGCCATCCGCGGCTCCGGCGCGGGCAGCCTGGTCAACCACCTGCTCGGCATCGGCGACCTCGACCCGCTGCGCCATGACCTCGTCATGGAGCGGTTCCTCGCCGACAGCCGCGACGGCCTTCCCGACATCGACCTGGACGTCGAGTCCGCCCGGCGGCTGGAGGCGTACGAGGCGCTGTTCGACCGGTTCGGCGCCGAGAGCACCGCCTGCGTGTCGATGATGGAGACCTACCGGGCGCGCAGCGCGCTCCGCGACGTCGGCAACGCCATCGGGCTCCCGCCGCTGGAGATCGACGCGATCGCGAAGGCGTTCCCGCAGATCAGGGCCGGGCAGATCCGCGCGGCGCTGGACGATCTGCCCGAGCTGCGGCAGAGCGGCCTGGCGAGCGGGCGCCTGGAGGTGCTGTTCCGGATCGCCGAGCGCCTGGACGGCCTGCCCCGCCACATCGCCATGCACCCGTGCGGCGTCCTGCTGTCGAACCCGACCCTGCGCGACCGGACGCCCGTCGAGCAGGCCGCGGTGGGGTTCCCGATGAGCCAGTTCGACAAGGACGACGTCGAGGCGATGGGCCTGCTGAAGCTCGACGTCATCGGTGTCCGGATGCAGTCGGCGATGGCGCACGCGGTCGCGGAGGTCGCCCGGCTCACCGGTCAGGCGATCGCGCTGGAGGACGTCCCGCGCGACGATCCCGCGACGTACGCGCTGGTCCGCACGTCCCGGACGCTCGGCTGCTTCCAGATCGAGTCGCCCGGCCAGCGCGAGCTGATCGGCCGGCTCCAGCCCCGCGACCTGGAGGACCTGGTCCTCGACATCTCGCTGTTCCGGCCTGGCCCGGTCAACTCCGACATGGTGACGCCGTTCCTGGAGGCCCGTGCCGGGACCCGCGAGCCCTCCTACCCGCATCCCGACCTCGAACCGGTGCTGCGGGAGAGCCTCGGCGTGATCGTCTTCCACGAGCAGGTGCTCCGCGTCCTCGACGTGATGACCGGCTGCGGCCTCTCCCGGGCGGAGGCCGCGCGCCGGAGCCTCAACCACGAGCGGGGCCAGGCCGTGGTGGGCGCGTGGTTCCGCAAGATGGCGCTGGCGCGCGGCTACGACGAGGCGTCCGTCGAGCGCGTCTGGCGGATGCTGGCCGCGTTCGGCGCGTTCGGGTTCTGCAAGGCGCACGCCGCGTCGTTCGCGCTGCCCACCTACCAGTCGGCGTGGCTGAAGCGGCACCACACGGCCGCGTTCTACGCCGGTGTCCTCACCCATGACCCCGGCCTGTACCCCAAGCGCGTCATCCTGGACGACGCGCGGCACTTCGGCGTCCCGATCCTGCCCCTGGACGTCAACCGGTCGTCCGCCGGGTGGCACGCCGAGCCGGTCTCCGAGGGCGGCCCGGCCGGGATCCGGGTGGCGTTGAGCGAGGTCAAGGGCATCTCCGACGGTGAGGTCACCAAGATCGTCACTGCCCGGCCGTACGCGTCGCTGGGCGACTTCTGGCGCCGGGCCCGCGTGTCCCGTCCGACCACCGAGCGGCTGGTCCTGGCCGGGGGGTTCGACGCCGTCCACGACGTTCCACGCCGCGATCTCCTCTGCCGCGTGGGCGCCCTGGAGCGTGTCAGCGCCCGTCCAGCGCACGTCATGGAGGGCCAGCTTCCCCTGGCCGACGCGGACGGCACGCCGTCCGTCCTGGTGGAGGAGATCCCGGCGGGCGAGCTGCCCCCGATGACCCCCGCCGAGGTGGTCGAGGCGGAGCTGGACATCCTCGGCATGGACGTCAGCCGCCACGTCATCACCTTCTACGACGGGCTGCTCGCCGGGCTCGGCGTCGTCCGGGCCGCCGACCTGCCGGGCCGCCCCGCCGGGAGCGAGGTGCTGGTCGCCGGCGTCAAGGTCGCCACGCAGACCCCGGCGGTCAGGTCCGGCCAGCGGGTGATCTTCGCCACGCTGGACGACGCGACCGGCCCCGTCGACCTCACGTTCTTCGAGTCCGTGCAGGACCGCTGCGCCGCGACGGTCTTCGGCTGCTGGCTCCTGGTCGCCCGCGGGCGCGTCCGCCGCGCCGGGGCCCGCGCCGTCTCGATCATCGCGGACGGCTGCTGGGACCTGAACGCCCTCCACGAGGAGTGGCGCCGCGGCGGCCCGGACGCCGCCCGCGCCGCCATGGCCGCCCCGTCCCCGCCCGCCCGGCCGGTCGGCCGCCGGATCGTCCAGCCGACCGGGTTCGCGATGTCCCCGTACTCCGACATCGGCCACGCGGGCCCGGCGATCAAACGTCCGCCGCCCGCCCGCCTGTGGCACAGCAGCCAGGGCAGCTCGGGCCCCTAGCGGCTCAGGGGCCGGGGGCCGACGCCGACGGCGTCACCGACAGGCACTGGAGCCGCGTGATCTGGAAGACCGTGGCCATGCACAGGGTGGCGGCGAGCGCCTGGAACGCGGCCGCGGCGACGCCGACGTGGACGTCGAAGCGGGCGTCGGCGAGGGTGTCGACGCTGCCGTGGGTGAAGGCCCGGCCGAGGAGCAGGCCGAGGAGGGCGCAGACCCACCAGCCCGCGACGACGAGGCCCGCGGCCTGGCGCTCGGCCGTCCGGTAGCGGCCACTGTTGACCCAGATCTCGTAGACCATGCGCGGCGGCAGCCACAGGTTGACGACGGGGCAGAGCCAGCCGAGCAGGACCCAGGCCCGGTGGTGCCGGTGCGGGCCGGGCGACTGCCGGTAGGCGCGCCACAGCCAGGTCAGGTACAGCGCCCCGGTGACGACGGCCATGATCGCGCTGATCGTGAACACGTCCGCGTAGGGGGCGAGGATCCTGTCGGTGGCCGCGGGGTCGTAGTTGTCGTGCGTGGCCCCGCGCAGGGGATGGGCGAGGCGGAGCAGACTGATGCCGGAGCCGAGGGCGACGAACGCGTTGAAGCCGAGCAGCATGAACACGGCGACGCCGACGGCGCGGAAGTCGCGGCGCCGCGCCCATGCTCCGCAGGCCGGGCATCGGATGACCTCGGCCGGGATGATGTCGCCGCACAGCGCACACGGCATGGGTTCACCTCCGACGGCCTTTGCGATTCGCTGCTTTGGATACTACGTACGTTTGACTTGCGCGTCCCGCCGCCGGTTCGGCCCGGCCGCGTGTGGATCTTCACACCTGGAAGACGAGCCGCGCCGTGAGGCAGGCGACGGCGGCGGTGACGGCGGCCCACGCGGCGAGACGTCCGAGGCCGCCGGTGCTGAGGAGCCGTTCGGGCCGGAACCCGGTGACGAGGAGCAGCGCCCACCACTCGGCGGTGAGCGCGATCGTCGCGTACAGCGACCCGAAGCCGATCAGCGAGCACGTCAGGATGACGCCCGCCGGCGTGATGGCGTGCGCGAAGAGTGACGGGCCCCGGGCCGGCCCGTGGACGCCGCCGCGCAGGCGCGCGAGGACGACGCCCCATCCGGCGGCGCACAGCACCCAGACGGCGACGACCGCCGTGGGCAGCCCGTTCAGTGACTCCGTTGCCAGCGCCCTGTCCTTCCCCCGTCCGTCCCTCATGCC
>NZ_VCKW01000168.1 GCF_005889715.1 Actinomadura soli | reverse complement strand
GGCCTTGGGGAGGGCGGCGGTCCGTTTCGCGGTGCCGGGCCGGACGGTGTCCTGGCCGCGGGTTCCGACGTCGATCAGCAGGAGGCGCAGGCCCGTTCCGGACAGGTCGAAGGTCGCCCGTGCCGGCTCGGCCGTCGCCGGTCCGGTGGTGCCGTCCTGGAGGTCCTGCAGGGCGCGGGTCGTGGCGTCGATCGTCTCGGCGCCGGTGAGCAGGCCCGTTTCCGCTGGTAGTTCGCGGTTGACCACAAGGTTGGTGCCAGGGGCGCTGCTTGTGGTCACGGCCGTCATGCAGTCGCGGGCCCAGTCGCCTGCGGTGGACGGCGTCACGACGCCATGGTCGTGGTGGTTCATCGAGAAGAGGGACGTGGTGCCGTCGTCCGAGCGGGCGGCGGCCACCGCGGCGCCCCATGGGAGCAGGACGTCCAGGCCGTCGAGGAGTGGCAGGGTTCCCAGGACGTAGCGGGTCGTCGCCGGTGGCGTGCCGTAAACCCGTTCAAAGAGGCGGGTCATCCACTGGAACTCCTCGTGGATCACGCGAGCTTCTCCAGCCGGTCGGCCGCCTCCGCGGCGCCCCCGGCGGCGGCGAAGGACTCCCGGACCCGTCCGGCGGCGGCGCGGTGCGGGCCGTCCGCGAGGACGGTGGCGAGGGCCGTCCGGAACTCGTCCGGGCGGACGCGGCTGAAACGGACGGAGACACCGGCGCCGGCGGCCTCCACCTGGCGGGCGATGACCGACTGGTCGTCGCGGATCGGGGCGACCACCAGCGGCACGCCCTGGGAGAGGGACTCGCAGACGGTGTTGTGGCCGCCGTGGCAGACGACGGCGGAGAGCCGTTCGAGCAGCTTCAGCTGCGGGACCTGCGCCCGGACGAGCACGTTCGGCGGCGGGTCGGCCACGACGCCCGGGGGCGCCACGAAGATCGCCTGGACGTCGAGGTCGCGGACGGCGTCGGCGGCGACCCTGAAGAACCGTTCGCCGGACGGGCCGTTCAGCGTGCCGAGGGAGACGAGCGCGGCGGGGCGGCCGTCCAGCCACTCCCACGGGAAGGCGCCGGGCGCGCAACGGCCGAGCGCGGGCCCGACGAAGGCGAAGTGGTCGGGGAAGAACGAGATGTCCCCGATCAGCGCGCCGGTCGAGAAGACGAGGACGAGGTGGTCGGAGAACCGCAGGTCGAGGAGGTCCTCGATGCCGTGGTCGAGCTGGAAGCCGGCCATCCGGTCGCGGATCCACGCCTCGACCTTCGGCATGTCGGCGAGCGGGCGGGTGAACTCGGAGGACGTCGTCGCCGACGTCGCCCAGGGGATCTCCCGGCGCCGGGCCGCGACCGGGGCGGCGAGGACGAGCTGGTCGGAGACGACGACGTCCGGGCGGAAACGGTCGATCGCCTTCTCGACGCCCGGCATCATCGCGTGGCCGAGCGGGACGACGAACTCCTCCCAGAGGAAGCGGAGGGCGGCGAGGCGCCGCAGGCCCAGCCAGTCGTTCCAGATGGCGGGCAGGCGCCTCCCGAAGTCGTCCTCCATGGCGCTGAAGACGCGGGAGCCGGAGCGCAGCAGCGGCTCGATGGACGGGCGGTGGCCCGTCCAGGCGACCGTGTGGCCGCGGCGGCCGAGTTCGGCCGCGACGGCGGCGGCGGGGTTGATGTGCCCGGCGAGCGGCGGGACGGCGAACAGGAACCGCCGTTCCGGTGTTGTCGCGCGCCGGATGCCGGGGTCGTCGAGCAGGGATGGAACGGCCAGGCGGCGTGCCTTCATCGGGCGGCTCCGGCGGCGGGCACCCGCGTGCCGGCGTGGTGGGCGAGCCAGGGCAACAGGACCTCCAGGATCTCGGCCGTTCCGGCGGGGAGGACGAAGTGGGTGTGACCGGCCATCGTGTGCAGCGCGCAGTCCGGGACGTGGCGGAGGATCAGCCGACCGGCGTCCGCGACGTCCGAGTGCTGGCCGTAGACCGCGAGAACGGGGCAGGACAGGGTGGTGAGCTGCGCGGGACGGACGGGGTCCATGGCGGCGAGGTCGTCCAGGAGCGTCGTGCGGTTGAGCAGCGCGTCGGCGGTCGCGGCCACCCGGCTCATGCGGCGCTCGCCGAAGGCGAGGAGCTGGTCGGCGATCCGCTCGTGTTCGAGCTTGAGCGCCGACTGCGCCAGCCGGTTGAGGAAGTCCTCGTTCCAGCCGGGCCCGTCGCCGGGGCCGTGCGCGTCGATGAGGACGAGCCCGGCCACGCGGCCGGGGTGCGCGAGGGCGGCGTTCAGCGCGACGGCGCCGCCGAAGCTGTAGCCGACGAGGTGGACGCGGTAATGGCCCAAGGCGTCGAGGACGGCGAACAGGTCCGCGACCGCGTCGCTCACGCCGTATCCGGTGGGCGTGCGCTCGGTGAGGCCGTGCCCGCGCAGGTCGTACAGGACGCACCGTGCTCCGACCTCGGCGACCGGTGAGGCCAGCGTGTAGTAGAAGCTGGACAGGTTGTCGATGGCGAGGCCGTGGACGAACACCACGACGGGCGGGCCCGTCCCGCATTCCTGGACGTGGAACCGGAGGCCGCGCGCGGTCACCTCAGGCATGCGCCCGCTCCTGGGCGGCGATGTGGTCCACGACGTCGCCGACGGTCAGGTTCACGAGCTGGTCGAGGTCCAGGCCCGCGATGAACCCGGGGAAGTCGGCGCGGTCGCCGTAGTGCGCGCGGAGCCGGTCGACCAGCGCGACGAACTCGATGCTCTCCAGGCCGAGGTCGTCGCCGAACGTGGTCCCGGGGCCGATTTCCACGTCGAGGAGGAAGTCCTCCCCCACCACGTCGATCAGCATCCGGACGACCTCGGACCTGATGTCGTTCATGCGCGGGATGTCGCTCATGCGTGGGCTTCCTCCATGTCCGCTCCGCCTGCCGCGACCGTCCAGGCCACGACGTGTCCTTCGATTTCGCGTGTCTCCACGGTGGTGACCGTGCCGTCCGCGGCGATGAGGAGCCGTTCGGCGTCGGCGACGGTCACGACCAGATCCGGCCGTTCCCCCGGTTCGGCCCGCTCCGCTCGTGCGGCTCGTTCCGTCGGACGTCCGGATCCGGTGTTCATCGACCGCAGCACCGCCTCCTTGGCCGCGAGGACCCGTCCGTCCCTCTCGTTCTCGGCGAGACCGATGCCGGCCGGTTCCCTGCCTGCTCTGACCAGGGCCACGCCCAGTTCGGTGTTGGAGGCGATGGAGATGGTGAGGGGTTCGTCGAAAGGTCCCGTCACCGCGGGCCCGTCGTGGACGGTGAGTTCCGCGGGGAAGAGGGGGCCGTGGCCGTTCCGCCAGAGGTGGTCCCGGACGGCGTCTTTCGCCGCGATACGTCCGAGCAGCCAGGGCCCCTGCGCGAACGGCGGGAGGGCTTCGTACTCGGCGCGTTCTCTGGCGCACAGGTACTGGCGCATGAGGAGATCGCGCGAGGCCGTGCCGTCCCAGCGTTTGCGGGCCAGGCACCAGCCGCCCGGCTGCGGTTCGCCCGTTCCCGACACCTCGGCGGTGAACTTCATCCGCCAGAGGGCTTCGTCTGTGTAGAAGCGGTGCGTCGTCCAGCCGTCGATGCGCGCCCACACCGTTCCGTTCTCGCGGACCAGTTCGGCCGAGCAGCGCATGGTCGTGTCGGTCAGGGACTGGTTCCAGATGGTCGTCCCCAGGTGTTCGCCTTCGGGCGGCAGCGGTCCGTACAAAGCGACCCGTTCGATCCCTACCGGGAACACCATCTGGTTGGTGTCGCCGTAGACCTGGATCCAGTGGCCGCACAGCTGGCCCGCACTGTCCAGGAGTGCGCCTGGCGTAGGCATGGAGGTCAGGACGGCGCGCACACCGTCCTCTGCGAGGGCCGTGATTTCGGTGATGCCGCGGAACAGGGGGCCGTGGAACATCCAGCGTTCCTCGTACAGCCGGTCCGCGGTGACTATGGGCGGGCCTTCGATGGTCAGCGGTGTGGCGTCCGGCGCAGGTTGCGACGGGTAGCGGTCGGCCAGCAGGACGGTCCCGTCCGCGTGGCCCTGGACGATGACCTTCACCTTGCGCAAACGGTCGCGCTCCTCGATGAGGTAGGCGCGGATCTCGGCGGTGGTGGGCGGGGCGGCCACGATCCAGCGGACGGCGCGGACGTTCTCGAACCCGATGACCACCGTGCCGGGCAGGAGTTCCCGTGCCGTGTCGGCGAGGACCTCGAGCAGCGTCGCCAGCGGGACGATCGGGAACCGGTCCGACATGTCCGGCCAGCCCTGGGCCTGCGGGAACACGCAGTGGTCGCCCAGGTACGGCATCGCGCCGAGCGAGAAGACACGCGAAACGACGAGTTCGGCCGCCACCGGCGAGGCGTCGCCGTCACGGCGGCCGTCGCCGGGCGGCGCGCCCCCGGCCCGGCCCTCCCCGGCCCGCCAGTCCTCGCGCTCCGCTTCGCCTTCGCCGGGGGGCGGGATCTTGGGCCGCGGGGTTCGCGGTTGCTCGCTCCGCGACGGGTCGGGTGGCTCGTCCTGGGCAGGCGCGTCCTCGATCGGGGCGGACGGCGGCCTGGCGCCGAGGGCGTCCACGACGGTCTGCGCCCCGGTCGCCGCGTCGTTGAGCAGCGCCTCCAGCTCGGCCAGGACGGGGTCGTCGGCGGGAAGCGACGGGACCCCGGACGCGAGCCGGATGGGCGGGACGGCGCCGTCCAGCCTGACCAGCGGCGTGCCGAGGTCGAGCGGCACGCCGGTGGCGGGCGGGGGCGGCGGGGACGCGCCGTACCCTTCGGCCCACAGCGCGGCGGCGACGCGGCGGAGCTGGGCCATGCCGTCCCGCTTCGGGGTGTTGACGGCCATGGCGAGGTGCTCGCGGCCCCCCAGCGCGTCGGCGACGAATCCCGTGAGGCTTCCCGGCCCGACCTGCACGAACACCCGGACGTGGGCCGCGGTGTAGAGCTCCTCGATCAGGTCGCTGAACCGGACGGGTTCGAGCAGGTGCCGGACGACGAGATCGCGCACGCCGTCAGGGGTCCGCGGGTACGGCGCGACCGTCGTGGCCGACCACAGCGGCACGTGGGAATCGTGGATCGGCAGGGCCTCGAAGAGGTGGTGCACCTGTTTCTCGTAGGCCCGCGCCAGCGGCGTGTGGAAGCCGGACCTGAACGGCAGCTCCTGCCCGAGGACGCCTTCCGACGCCAGCCGCCCCAGGATCTCGCGGACCTCGTCCGCCGGGCCGCAGATCACCGACTGGTGCGGGCAGTTGTCGTGGCTGACGAAGACACCGGTGCGTCCGGCGACGGCGTCCCGGGCCTGGGCGGCGCCGCAGCCGAGCGCCCCGTACACGGCGTCGGGGGCGTCCAGCCCCTCGCCGTCGAGGGTCCGGATGAACTCCTCGACCGCGCCGGCGTCGTACCTGCCGGTGGCGATCATCGCCGTCCATTCGCCGAGGCTGTGGCCCGCCGCGACGTCGGGTTCGATGCCGAGTTCGGCGAGCGCGGAGGCCAGCAGGCGGCCCACGCCGATGACGTCGGCGGCATGGCCGAGCAGGTCCGAGCGGCCGGTGAGAGCGGGTTTCGGAAACCCGAAGTGGTCGGCGACGTCGTCGACGCGGGGGGCGAAGGCGGGCTCGAAGCCGGGGAACAGGAAGGCCAGCCGTCCGCCTTCGGCGAGGAGCGGACGAGGCGAGAACCATACATCGCTGCGGCCTCGCCATGGCGTTCCCCGCTGCACGACCGCTCGTGCCAGGTCGAGCCTGCGCGGCGTGGGGGCGACCATCGCGAGGCGGCACGGGAGGTCGGGGGCGTCCTCGTCCGGCGCCCGCGCCAGAAGCTTCTCGTCGGGCTCGGCCAGGGCGGCGGCCAGGTCTTCGGGCGTGTGAGCGGCCAGCCTGAGGACGCGTTCGTCCGACCGCGGCGTGTCGAGCCTGCGCCGCCGCGCCCGCCGGACGCCGCTCGACGGCGGCTCCTCCAGGATCACGTGCGCGTTCGCGCCGCCGAACCCGAACGCGTTGACAACGGCCCGCCGCGGGCGGTCGTGACGCTCCCACTCGGCGGCCTCCCGGACGAGCCGGAGCCTGCCGTCCTCCAGGGCGGGGTGCGGGTCGTCCACGTGCAGCGTCGGCGGCAGGACGCCGTCGCGCAGCGCGCACGCGGCCTTGATCAGCCCGGCGATCCCGGCGGCGGGCATCGCGTGCCCGATCATTGACTTGACCGTGCCGAGGCCGATCGGCGGGCCGCCGGTCCCGAAGACCCGGCGGAGCGTCGCCAGCTCCGCCTCGTCGCCCGCCGGGGTCGCCGTGCCGTGCGCCTCGACGAGCCCGACCGCGCCGGGCTCCGCCGGGTCGAGGCCCGCGTCCCGCCAGGCCCGCTCGACCGCGAGGACCTGCCCGTCCACGAGCGGGCTCATGATGCTCGACGCGCGGCCGTCGCTGGACGACCCGGCGCCGAGGATGACCGCGTGGATCCGGTCGCCGGCCCGTTCGGCGTCCGGCAGCCGCTTGAGCAGGACGACCCCGGTGCCCTCGGCCAGGAGCGTCCCGTCCGCGGCCCGGTCGAACGGCCGGATCGTCCCGGTCGGGCTCAGCGCCCGCAACTGGCTGAAGACGCTCCAGACGGTGGCGTGGTGGGCGTGGTGGACGGCCCCGGCGAGCATCGCGTCCGCCTGCCCGCTCCGCAGCGCCCGCACGGCGTGCTCCACCGCCAGCAGCGAGGACGCGCAGGCCGCGTCCAGCGTGTAGGCGGGGCCGCACAGGTCGAACCGGTTGGCGATGCGGGACGCGGCGAAGCTCGGGACGAGCCCGGCGGAGGCGTCGGGACCGTCCGGGCCGAGCCGCTCGCAGAACGCCCGGCGGATCTCGTCCAGCCGCTGTTTCCCGAGTTCCGGGACCAGTTCGGCGAGGACCGCCGCGACCTGGTGGGACGTCCGGACCCGCTGGTCGAAACGCGCGACGCCCGGCGTGATGTAGCCGCCGCGCCCGATGACCACGCCGATCCTCGACCGGTCGGGGAGCCGCTCGGCGCCGCCCGCGTCCGCGATCGCGTCGCCCGCCGCCCGCAGCGCGAGGAGCTGGTCGGGCTCCATCCCGGACACCGCCGCCGGCATGATCCCGAACCGCACCGGGTCGAACGTGGCCAGCTCGTCGACGAACCCGCCGCGCTTGCAGTAGAACCGGTCGCTCTCCGGCGGCCGCGCGTACGCGCCGGCGTCGTAGTAGAGCGCGGGGTCCCAGCGTCCGGACGGCACCTCGCTGATCGCGTCGACCCCGGCCAGGACGTTGCGCCACAGCTCGGCCGCCGATCCCGCGCCGGGGAACACCGCCCCGGCGCCGACGATCGCGATCGGCTCCCGGGCGGGGCTCACCGGACGACCCCGGTGAGCACGACCTGCGTCTCGTCGCCGTGCGCGATCTCGCGCAGCAGGGCCGCCGCGCCCGCGTCCGGCTCGATCAGCCCGACGCCGCGCCGCGCGTACTCCCGGGCCAGTTCCGGCGTCACCATCCCGCCGCCCGCCCACGGCCCCCAGTCGGCGACGAGCACCCGGCCGCGCAGCCGCGTCCGCCACACGCCGGCCAGCGCGTCGCACGCGTCGTTCGCCGCGGCGTAGTCGGCCTGGCCGCGGTTGCCGTAGACGCCCGCGACGCTGCCGAAGACGACGAAGAACCCGATGTCGGGCTGGACCGCCTGAGCGAGGGCGGACGCGCCGTCCACCTTCGTCCGGTACACCCTGGCGAACGACTCGGGGGTCTTGTCGCGGATCAGGCGGTCCTCGACGATCCCGGCGCCGTGGACGACGCCGTCGAGGCGTCCGTGCCATGCGTAGACGCTTTCGACCACGTCCCGCACGGCGTCCGGGTCGCGCACGTCCCCCGAGTGGTAGCGGACGGACGCCGCGTGCCCCCGCAGCGCCTCCAGGTTCTGATGGATCTCCCGTTCCGCCAGGATCGTCCGGACCGCCGCCTCGATCTCCGCCGGTCGCAGCCCTCCCCGCGCCACGAGCGCGCGGCGGAGCCCGGCCTCGTCCGGCGCGTCCGGGGACGCGGGCGCGCCGTCCGGCTCCGGGGCGCGTCCCATGATCTCCAGGTGGCAGCCGCTCGTCCGGGCCAGTTCCAGGGCGACCCTGGCGGTGATCCCCCGAGCGCCGCCGGTGAGGAGCACGACGCCGTCCGGGCCGACGGGGGCCTGCGGGTCGCCGTCCAGCTCCGCCGGGACGACGGTCAGGCCGCGCCGCAGGTCGCCCTCGTGGCCGACGACGACCGGCTCGTCGGCGTTCAGCAGTTCCGCCAGGATGCGCTGCGCGATCACTCTGGGCGTGTCCCGGGTGTCGACGTCCAGTGCGCGGACGAGCACCTCGGGGTGTTCCTGGGCGACCGTCCGCGCCAGGCCCCGGAGGCCCGCGCCCGGCGCCGGGTCTCCGACGCCGCCGCCGTCGAACCGCCGTCCGAACGTCCCACCGGCTCCCCCGGCGAGGACGAGCCAGCGGAGCCCGCCCGCCAGCGCCTGCCGGACGCCCTCGTACGCCCCGGGCAGCACGCCCGTCGCGCCCGGCCGCAGGGCCGCCAGATGGATCAGCCCGTCACAGGCGTCGTCGTCGACCGTGCGCGGGGTCCGTGCCTGCGCTCCCAGCCGTTCGAGCATGTCCGCGAGTTCCAGCGCGATGCCGCATCCGTCGTCCACGAGCTGGAAGCGGCGTCCGGCGAACACCGTCCCCGACTCGGGCGGGACCGGCAGCGCGTCCAGTTCCACGACCCGCAGGACCTGCCGCACGATCTGGCCGTCCTGCGGAGCGTCAGCGCCGATCTGGTGGGGCGTCCCGTTCCCGCTGCGCGGCCACACCTGCTGGTCTGCCGACGCCGGGGGGAGCGCGCTCGCGGCGAACGCGCCCGTGCCCTCTCGGAGCGGCGCCCCGTCCTGCACTCCCACTTGTGCCGGAATGGCCTGGGGCGGGACGACGGGCTGCGGCGCGTCGCCGTCGATACGGGCGCGGACGGAGGCGACGAGGTCACCGATGGTGGTGACGTCCCCGAGCCGCTCGGGGGCGGCGAGGCCGAGACGGTCGGCGAGGTCGCCGAAGATGACCGTGCGTTTGATGGAGTCGATGGAGAGGTCGGCCTCCAGGCTGAGGGCCGCGTCCAGCATCGTCTCGGGGTAGCCGGTCCGGGCGCTGATCACCGCGACGACGGTGGCGTGCACATCGCGAGGCGCCTCCTCCGGGACGGTCTCACCAGGCTGGACGGGACGAGGCGCGGGCACAGGACCAGCGGGCCTGGGAGCGGCGGGCACAGGAGCCTCGGGCGCGGGCGGCGCCGTCGCCCCCAGATGCCGGAGGATCACCTCGCGCTGCGCGGCGATCATCTCGCGCCCGGCCCGCAGGTACTCCAGGACGGCGTCCTGCGACCCGCGCGGGCCGAGGCCGGGTACGCGCTCGGCCGGACGGAGCGCGCCCGCCGGGTAGCCGCCGTCGGCGGTGCGGACGAGATGCCCGTTGACGACCCAGCCGGGCACGTCCGGGGCGGCGGACAGCCGGCGGGCGTCGCGTCCGGCGAAAAGGGGCAGCGGGTCGACGGGGACGCCCGCGGCGGCGAGTTCGGCGAGGGCGTGCAGGAGGCGGACGAGGCCGTTCTCGCCGGGCGCGTCGCAGCTCACGGCGGTGTGCGGGCGGTCGCCGAGGATGGCGCCGACGAGGCCGGTGAGGACGCGTCCTGGACCCGCCTCGACAAAGGTGCGGGCGCCCGCGTCGTACATCGCCTCGATCTGCTCGACGAACCGGACCGGCGCGGCGATCTGCCCGGCGAGGGTGGCGGCGAGCTCGGCGGGGTCGGCGTCGTAGGGCGCGGCGGTGGCGTTGGCCCAGACGGGGAAGGCGGGCGAGCGCAGATCGCGGCGGAGGAGGGCGGCGCGCAGGTCGGCGGACGCGGCGGCGACGAGCGGGCTGTGGAACGCGCACGCCACCGGGACGCGCTGGGCGGCGAGGCCCGCGGCGGACAGGACGGGCATGGCGCGTTCCAGCCCCGCGGACGTCCCGGAGATCACGACCTGGCGGGGCGCGTTGTGGTTGGCGATGACGATCTCCGAGAGGCCCGCCAGCGCCTCGCGGACGTCGCGGAGCGACCCGCTGACCGCGGCCATCGCGCCCGGGTCGTCCCCGGCGGCGGACAGGATCGCCTCGGCGCGGGCGGCGCTCAGCTCGACCATGCCCGCGTCGTCGACGACCCCGGCGGCGCACAGCGCGACGAGCTCGCCGTAGCTGTGCCCGGCGGCGAGGTCGGGGTGGACGCCGAGCGCGGTGAGGAGGCGGTGCACGGCCAGCCCGGCGATGCCGAGGGCGGGCTGCGCGACCCGGGTGTCGGTGATCTCGGCCTGGTGGCGGCGGGTCCCGGCGCGGCTGAACGCGGCGGGCGGGAACATCGCCGGGGCGTACCGCCCGCCCGCCAGGCGCAGGAGGCGCTGGAGGCGCGGGAACGCGACGAACAGGTCGGCGAGCATGTTCGGCCGCTGGCTGCCCTGCCCGGGGAACAGGAACGCGACCTGCCCCGGCCCTCGGTCGCCGGACGGCAGGAAGACACCGGGCGCCGGGCGGAACTCCGCGGCGAGGTCGAGTTTCCGCCGCAGATCGTCCAGGCCGGTGGCGGCGAAGGCGACCTGGACGGGGCCTTCGAGCGCGGCGGCCGTCCGGGCGAGGTCGCGGAGCCGGGGCTCGCCCCGTCCCTGGAGCAGGGCCGAGAGGCGGTCGATCCCGGCGCGGGCGGCGTCGCGGTCGTCCCCCCGGATCAGGAACAGCTCGGCGGGCCACTCCGCCAGCCCCGACACCGGTTCCGGCGCGCCGTCGTACCCGGACAGGACGGCGTGGAAGTTCGCGCCGCCGAACCCGAACCCGCTCACCCCGGCGTACCGGTCGGCGGGACGGGCCGCCCAGGGGCGCGCGGTGCCGCTGAAGGCGAACGGCCCGTCGGGCGCCCACTCGGCGTTGGGACGGGCGAGGTGCAGCGTCCCCGGCAGCACGCCCGTGTGCAGCGCGTACGCGGTCTTGATGAGCCCGGCGAGCCCGGCCGCGCACTTGGTGTGCCCGATCTGCGACTTGACCGACCCGAGCGTGACCCCGCCCGGCGCGGCATCGGCGAACGCGGCGCGCAGCGTCGCGAGCTCCGTGCGGTCGCCGACCTCGGTGCCGGTGCCGTGCGCCTCGACGAGCCCGACGGACGCGGGCGCGACGCCCGCGCGCTCGTAGGCGCGGTCGAGCGCGCGGCGCTGCCCCTCGGCGCGGGGCGCGGTGAGGCCGAGGGAGCGCCCGTCGCTGGACCCGGCGACCGCCTTGACGACGGCGTAGATCCGGTCGCCGTCGCGTTCGGCGTCCGCGAGGCGCTTCAGGACGACGCACGCGACGCCCTCGCCGAGCGCGATGCCGTCCGCGGACGCGTCGAACGCGGCGCACCGCCCGGCCGGCGACAGCGCGCCGACCGACGCGAACAGCAGGTAGTCCTGGATGCCGTTGTGCAGGTCGGCGCCGCCGCACAGCACCATGTCGCTGGAGCCCGCGAGGAGGTCCTTGCAGGCGGCGTCGAGCGCGGCGAGGGACGCGGCGCAGGCGGCGTCGACGGTGTAGTTGGCGCCGCCGAGGTCGAGGCGGTTGGCGATCCGCCCGGCGATGACGTTGGTGAGGACGCCGGGGAACGAGTCCTCCGTGGGGCGCGGGAGCTGCTCGTCCAGCCCTGCCGGGACCTCGCCGAAGTAGGAGGGGAGCGCGGCGCGCATGCCGTAGGCCGCGCCGAGGTCGTTGCCGCCGTCCGCGCCGAAGAACACCGAGGTGCGGTCGCGGTCGAACGGCCGGTCGGCGTATCCGGCGTCCTTCAGCGCGCGGGACGCGACCTCCAGGGACAGGAGCTGGATCGGGTCGATGCTGCCGAGCGCGTTGGGCGGGATGCCGTACGCCAGGGCGTCGAACGGGACGTCCGGCAGGAACCCGCCCCATTTGGACGGCGTCTTCCCCTCCCCGGACGGGTCGTAGTAGATCTCCGGGTCCCATCGCGTGACCTCGGTGACCGAGTCGGCGCCGCCGACGATGTTCGCCCAGTAGGCGTCGGTGTCGCGGGCGCCCGGAAAGACGCACCCGATCCCGATGATCGCGACGTCGGCGGGCCGCGCCTTGCTCTCGGCCGGGACGGGACGCGCCGCGGCGATCCCGAGTTCGTCGGCGCGGGCGGCCAGGAACGCCGTCGCCCCGGAGGTGACCTGCTCGTGCAGCGCGGCGACAGTGGTCGTGGCCGACCGCAGCGCCGCCACCTGGCCGAGCATGTACATGCCCTCGGCCCGCTGCACCTCGGGCTCCACGGGCACGGAACGGCGCAGGCCCTTGCTGGCGACCCGCAGCCGCCCGAGGTTCAGCTTTTCGAGTCGGCGCCACACCTCCTGCCGCGGCGTCCCGGCCTGCTCCAGCTCGCGGCGCGTGTCGGCGAACACGTCGACGTAGGGCGTCCGGGCGCACCGGGTGGCGTGGCCCGGCGACGTCTCCAGCAGGGCCGTGCCGTCGCATCCGACCGCCGTGTCCTGGAAGCCCGGCAGGATCGCGCCCGCCGCCACCGCCTCGGACGTGAACAGGTACGCGGTCCCCATCAGCACGCGGACATCGGCGCCGCGCTCCGCCAGCGGCCCGGCCAGCGCCGCGACCATCGCCGCGGAGCGCTCGTCGTGAATCCCGCCCGCGAACATCACCGACAGCTCACCGGGGTCGCCGCCGAACGCCATCAACCGCTCGACCTGCGCCTCCCACAGCGGGAAGCTCGCCCGCGGCCCGACGTGCCCGCCGCACTCCCTACCCTCGAAGACGAACTTGCGGGCGCCCTCGTCGAGGAACCTGTCCAGCAGCTCCGGCGACGGGACGTGCAGGTAGGTGCTGATCCCGGCCGCCTCCAGCGGTTCGGCCTGCGCCGGAAGGCCCCCCGCGATCAGTGCGTACGGCGGCCCGGCCGCGCAGACCGCCGCGAGCTGCGCCGCCCGGACGTCCGGCGGCGCGAACCCGAGGATCCCGACGCCCCAGGGGCGTCCGCCGAGCCGGTCGGAGGTCTCGCGCAGCAGCGCCCGCACCCGGTCGCCGTCCATCAGGGCGAGGGCGAGGAACGGCAGGCCGCCGTCCTGCGCGACCGCGCCCGCGAACGCCGAACCATCGCTGACCTGCGTCATCGGCCCCTGCATCACGACGGGCTCCGGCCCCCTCGCCAGCGGCTCCACGCGGACGGCGGCGCGCAGATGCGACGCGATCTCGTCCCGGACAGCCTGCACCACACCCCCGGCGGTCTTGTGCCGCCCGGCGAGCGCCGCGGCCAGCGGGCCGTCCTGCCCCACGGGAAGCAGCCGCGACCGCAGCCCGGTCGCGCCGAGCCGCGCGTTGACCTGCGCCGGGTCCAGCCCGGCCAGATCGATCTCCGGCAGGTCGGGCCGCGTGTACACGCGATGCCCGTGGACGACCGTGGTCTCGCCGCCGTCCATCGCCGCCAGCGCGGCCGCGACGTCGGCGGGCAGGTCCATCTCCCGGACCAGCGCGAGCTGCACGTCCAGCACGACCCCGGCCGCGCCGCCCGCCACCGCCGCCGCGGCCGTGTGCGTCCCGATCCCGCCCGCCGAGTACACCGGCACGTCCACGGACGGGTCGGCCATCAGCCGCTGCAGCAAAACGAACGCGGTCAGCTCACCGACACGCCCGCCCGCCTCGGAACCCCTCGCGATGAGCCCGACGTCGCCGGTGAACCCGCGCGCGACGGGGATGACGGCGGCGGCCTCGGCGGCGTCCACGACCTCGACGAGCAGGCGGCGGCCCCGCGCGAACCCGGCGACGTCGAGCGAGTCGTCCGACCGCAGCGCGGGCGCGTCGACCAGGACGGTGCGGACCGCGTCCGGGATCTCGGCGGGCCTGATCCGGCACCCGGCCGGGACGCGGACGCCGAACGGGCCCGTCCACCAGCGGCGCACGTCCGCCAGCGCGGCGAGCCCCGGCGCGCGGTCGGCCCCGAGGTCGAGCACGCCGACCCCGCCTGCCCGTGCGACCGCCACCGCGAGATGGGGTACCGGGCGCCCGAACGGGGTGACCCCGATGACCTCGGCCCGGAGACCGTCGCCCTTGTCCGCCGCCATGCACTGCCCCCCGACGTCCCACTGCGGCTCGCAACAACGCTGCGCCACACTACGGAAGGCGAGCGTCCGATTACCCGGACGACACACCACAGAGCGAGCCGATGCCCCACAGCAAAGAACTTCGGACCCTCCCTTGACCCTGCGAAGACACAGCTCCGGCCCCGGCAGGCCGAACCTCATCCGCCAGCTACGGGCAGGCACGCGGAGCGAGCCCTGCGAGCGGAGCGGGCATGCCCGGCGCGCCGCGTCCCCGCAGCGCAGGGAGCGCCAGCGACCGGAGCGAGGAGACCCGTGCCGCGCAGCCGGGGGGCTCGGGGGGTCGCCCCCCGATAGATTGAGTGCGATGGCGACGCTCAATCCTGCGAGAGGACGGTTCCGGCCGCCGGTGCGGGGCCGGCGGTTCCGGTTCCCGGCACGGCGGCGGGAGGCGTCCGGCGGCCCGGACTCGGTACGCGCCGCCCTCGCGCCGCTGCTGGCCGCGCATCGCGCCGCGTACCCGGGCGCCGGCGAGGCGGAGCTGCTGCACGGGTACGAGGTCGCGGAGCGCCTGCATCGCGGGCAGCTCCGCAAGTCCGGCGCCCCGTACATCACGCACCCGCTGGCCGTCGCGCTGATCCTCGCCGGGATGGGCCTCGACACCACCACGCTCGTCGCCGCGCTGCTGCACGACACCGTCGAGGACACCCCGTACACGCTCGGGGAGCTGCGCGCCGAGTTCGGCGAGGAGGTCGCGGTCCTGGTGGACGGCGTGACGAAGCTGGACGGCGAGCGGTGGGGCGACCGCGCCGAGGCGGAGACGTTCCGGAAGATCGTGCTGGCCGCGGCGGCCGACCTGCGCGTCCTGGTGATCAAGCTGGCGGACCGGCTGCACAACCTGCGGACGCTGGGGTTCCAGCCGCCGCACAAGCGGGCCCGCATCGCGAAGGCGTCCCACGAGCTGCTGGTCCCGTTCGCGGAGCGGCTCGGCATCCACGTCCTCAAGCGGGAGATGGACGACCTGGCGTTCGCGGCCCGCCTCCCGGAGCAGCACGCCGCGACGCGGGAGGCGGTCCGGCAGGCGCTGCGGGAGGCCGACCGGGCGTTCGCGCCCGCGACGGCGCTGATCGGCGCGGCGCTGGCCGAGCACGGGGTGGCGGCCCGCGTCCGGATCAGGCCGTCCCACCTGTACGCGGTGCACCAGTCGTTCGGCGGCGACCTGGCCGGGCTGCGGCCCTGCGAGGCGGCGCGGCTTTTGCTGATGGTGGACGGCGCCGAACGCGACTGCTACATCGCGCTCGGCGCGGTGCACGCCGCGCTGCACCCGGTCGCCGGCCAGGTCCGCGACTTCATCGCGATGCCGAAGGACAACATGTACCGGTCGCTGCACACCCGGGTGATCAGCCCGGACGGCGACCCGTTCGAGGTGATCATCCGGACGGAGGCGATGCATCCGGTCGCCGAGCACGGCATCGTCGCGCACATCCGCGACGCGGGCGACGACGCGTCCACCGCGGTCGCCGGGCGCCGCGACCTGCTCTGGCTGAGCCGGCTGCTCGCCTGGCAGTCGGACGCGCCGTCCGCCGAGTTCCTCGACCGGCTCCGCACCGACCTCGCCGCGGGCAACGTCGCCGCGTTCACCACCGACGGCGACATCGTGGCGCTGCCCGCCGGGGCGACCGCCCTCGACTTCGCGTACGCGCTGAACCCGCGGACCGGCGACCGCTGCATCGGCGCCGTCGTGAACGGGCGGCTCGCCCCGATGTCGGTGCAGGTCCGCAGCGGCAACGTCGTGGAGATCCTCACCGACCCCGCCGGGGCCCCGTCCGAGGACTGGCTGGGCATCGCCGTGACCGTCACCGCCCGCGTCCACATCCAGCAGCGCCTGACCCTGCGGCGCGCCGAGGAGGCCGCCGACGCCGGACGGCGCCGCCTCGTCCGGGCGCTGGCCGGGCGAGACGTCGACCTGCTGACCGCCGAGGCGCACGGCGACTCCCTGTCGGTGGCCCGCGAGCTCGGCTATGCCGAGATCAACGAGATGTACGCGGCGCTGAGCGACGGCTCACTCGCCCTGGACGACCTGCTGGCCCGGTTCGTCCGCCCGTAGCCGCCGCTGGCTACGCTGGTGAGCGGGGTGATCAACGTGATCGGAGGGCGACGCGTACGCGGTCCTCGCCCGCGTCGCCGACGAGTCCCGCGCCGACGCCGTGATCGTCGGCGCGTCGGCGCAGGCCGGGCACCGCCTCATCGGGTCGGTCGCGGTGCGGCTGGTCCGCGCGGGCCGCTGGCCGGTGACGGTGGTGCCCTGAGCGCGGCGTTGGTCAGCCGCCGGGCCGCCGCCTGGACGGGCCGTCCTGCGGGAACGGCCGCGAGCCCGCCACCACGGCGGACAGCAGCACCACCACGGCCGTCCCGCCGACCAGGTTGATGCCGGCCGTCGCGAGCGCCGCGTCGAACGGGCCCTTCAGCGTCAGCGGCAGGATCGTCAGCAGCACGACCGCGATCGCGCCGATCCACGCGAACGCCCGCACGGGACGCGCCGCCGACGACACCAGCAGGTGCATCAGCGCGGTCGCCTGGATCGTGCCCGCCATCGCGCACAGCGCGTAGCTGGTCGCGGCGGGCGTCGCGGGGGTGTGCCCGCCCGCGAACACCGGGACCTCCACCCCGAACATCGTGCGCAGCCCGATCACCGCGGCGAACGCGAGGAGCCCCCCGCTCAGCGCGGCGGCGATCCCCGTCCACCACAGCGGCCGCAGCGACGGCCCCGACGCCTCGGCGATCTCCTCGTGCAGCGCGATGAAGTCCTCGTACCGTCGCGGCGGAGCCTCGACCGGGCGCCGCCGCGCCGTGGCGGGACACCGGAACGACCGTTCCCAGGGCCGTGGCGCCGGGCGGCCGGCGCGCCTGCCGTGCAGGCCGCCGGAGTACCGCCCGAATGACGAATCGGGCATGTCCCCTCCCCCGTGCGAAACGTAGAGGTGGTACCCGGCACCGAACGGGGGAACTCCCCCAAGCGCACCATTTTGCAGATGTTTGGCCGCGTTCCGCGGTAAAGCCGCCCGTGTCCCGGACGGCTCAGCGGCCCCGGACAAGGGAGAACCCCGGGGAGCGATGCTCCCCGGGGCCCCTCTCCCCCACGGCCGGACGGCGCGCCGGCCAGGTCCTAGCGGTCCCGTCCGGACGGCGCGGCGGCCAGGTCAGATCTGACCGGCCTTCTCCAGCGCCGCGCAGCAGGTGCCGGTGATCAGCCGGGTCACCACGTACGGGTCGACGTTGGCGTTCGGGCGCCGGTCCTCGATGTAGCCCTTCTTGTCGACCTCGACCTGCCACGGGATCCGCACGGACGCGCCGCGGTTCGACACGCCGTAGCTGAACTCGCTCCACGGGGCCGTCTCGTGCATGCCGGTCAGCCGCCGCTCGATGTCGGCGCCGTACCCGGCCACGTGCTCCTGCGCCTTCCCGGCGAGCGCCTCGCAGGCCGTGATGACCGCGTCGTAGCCCTCGCGCATGGCCTTGGTCGAGAAGTTCGTGTGCGCGCCGGCGCCGTTCCAGTCGCCCTCGACCGGCTTGGGGTCGAGGGTGGCGGAGACGTCGAAGTCCTCGGCGATGCGGTACAGCAGCCACCGGGCGACCCACATGTGGTCGCCGACCTCGATGGGGCCCGCCGGGCCGATCTGGAACTCCCACTGCCCGGGCATGACCTCGGCGTTGATGCCGGAGATCTTCAGGCCGGCGGCCAGGCAGGCGTCCATGTGCTTCTCGACGATGTCGCGTCCGAACACCTCGTCGGCGCCGACGCCGCAGTAGTAGAAGCCCTGCGGGGCGGGGTATCCGCGCTCGGGGAAGCCCAGGGGGCGGCCGTCCTTGAAGAACGTGTACTCCTGCTCGATCCCGTACCAGGAGTCCTGCGCCGCGTACTGCTCGGCGATCGGACGCAGCTTGGCCCGCGTGTTGGTCTCGTGGGGCGTTCCGTCCACGAGGAAGACCTCGCAGAGCACCATCTTGTTGTCGCCGCCGCGGATGGGGTCTGGACAGGAGAAGACGGGCTTGAGCACGCAGTCCGAGCGGTCGCCGGGGGCCTGGTTGGTGCTGGACCCGTCGAACCCCCAGTCCGGCAGATCGGCTCCGTCGGCGAGGATCCGCGTCTTCGACCGCAGCCGCGCGGTCGGCTCGGTGCCGTCGATCCAGATGTACTCGGCCTTGTAGCTCAACGTCGGTCCCTTCCAGGCGGTTTCGGCACATCACAACCTGCCAACCAGGCATTTCGGACCTGTTGCCCAATTGTGAACGCCATGTAAACCGCGACCGGGTCGTCCCGAACCCCGGCGTCCGCCATAATCGGCCGACATGTCGCAACAGCTCCGTGAGCACATTCGCGTCCTGCTCGCGCTCGGCGCGGACGACTTCGACACCATCGTCGGCCGCTGCGCCGAATACCTGGACGGCACCCCCGACGTTACCTCCCTCGCCAGCGAGATCGCCGCCGAGGAGTTCGCCGCTTACCTCGCCGACCAGCGCACCTGGCCCGACGTGACCGACTCCGACCGGCTCCTGCGCGCCTTCCGCGAGCTGGACACCTCCGGCATCGTGGCCCGCGCCGACTTCACCTGCTGCCAGAACTGCGGAATCTCCGAGGTCGGCGGCGAGGTGCCGAGCGGCGAGCAGCGGCGCGGGTACACGTTCTGCCACCGCCAGGACATGCAGGCCGCGGTCACCGGCGGCGGCCTCATGCTGGCCTACGGCGTCTTCACGGACGCCGCCGAGCCGTCCACGCAACCGGAGATCGGCGAGGACGTCGCCGAGGCCCTCCGCCGCCACGGCCTGACCGTGCACTGGGACGGCGACCCGTCCCGCCGCATCGAGGTCGACGTCACCTACCGGCGCCGCCGCTGATGTAGGCGGCTCCCGCCCCGGCCACGAAGACCGCGTTGAAACGCCGCCGGTGCGGCTCCCGGTTCAGTGACATCAGGGTGATGAAGACGAGCCCGATCAGGATCGGCGCCACAAC
>NZ_VCKW01000167.1 GCF_005889715.1 Actinomadura soli | reverse complement strand
GGTCGGGCGGGGTGATGCTGCCGAACCACGCGCCGATGGTGGTCGCGGAGCAGTTCGGGACGCTGGAGGCGCTCTACCCGGGACGCATCGACCTCGGCCTCGGCCGCGCGCCCGGTACCGACCAGGCGACGGCGCTGGCGCTGCGCCGCTCCCCCGAGGCCCTGTCGGTGGACGACTTCCCGGAGCAGGTCGCCGAGCTGCGCGGCTACTTCGGCGCGGACAGCAAGGTGACCCCGGCGGCGGGCAACGAGCCGCCGGTGTGGCTGCTCGGGTCCAGCGGGTACAGCGCGCGGCTGGCGGGGCTGCTCGGGCTGCCGTTCGCGTTCGCGCACCACTTCAGCGCGCAGAACACCGTCCCGGCGCTGAGCCTGTACCGGGAGTCGTTCCGGCCCGGCGCGCTGGACGAGCCGTACTCGATGATCGGCGTGTCGGTCACGGCCGCCGGCACCGACGAGCGGGCGTGGGAGCTGGCGCAGCCGCAGGCGCTGGCGTTCCTGCGGCTGCGGCGGGGCGCGCCCGGCCCGCTGCCGTCGCCGGAGGAGACCGCGGCCTACCCGTACACGCCCCTGGACCGGCAGATGATCGACGCGCGGCTCGCCGACCAGGTCGTGGGCGGGCCCGAGACCGTCCGGAAGCAACTGGACGGTCTCATCGAACGGTCGGGCGTGGACGAGGTCATGGTGGTGACGCAGGTCCACGACCACGCCGACCGGTTGCGCTCCTACGACATCCTCGCCGACCTGTACAAGGACGATCTCGCGCCTAGCGCGCCTTGACCTGGAAGTTGAACGGGATGGTGCCGGGGTCGGGCAGGACGGTGCCGCCGTCCACGCTCAGCACGGCGCCGTTCACGTAGGACGACTCCGGGCCGAGCAGCCACATGACCGCCGCCGCTGCCTCCTCGGGCGTGCCCGCACGGCCCTGCGGGACGAGCCGGGTGACCTCGTCGTAGGCCTGCTCCCGTCCGAGGCCGTGCGGCTCCCCGAAGTAGCCCATCTCCATGTCGGACATCTCGGTGCGGATCCAGCCGGGGCACACGACGTTGGCGCGGATGCCCTGCGGCCCGTAGTCCACCGCGATCGTCTGGGTCAGCATGGTCAGCCCGGCCTTGGACGTGGCGTAGGCGGCGCAGCCGAGCGGCACGCGCAGCGACGCCACCGACGACACCGCGACGAGCGCGCCCTTCGTCTCGATCAGGTGCGGCAGCGCGGCCTTGGCCAGCAGGAACACCGAGGTCAGGTTGGTCTGGACGGTGACGTTCCAGTCCTCGGGCGACAGGTCGAGGACGCCGCCGTTGCGGAGGGTGCCCGCGTTGGCGACGACGCCGTCGAGGCGCCCGTGCGCGGCGACGACGCCGGACACCAGGTCCGTGACGGCGTCGGCGTCGGACACGTCGCAGACGCGGGGCTCGGCCCCGGTCTCGGCGGCGACCCGATCCAGCGCGTCCTTGCGGCGGCCGCAGATCACGACCGTGTCGCCGCGTCCGGCCGCGTCGGCGGCGACGGCGGCACCGATCCCGCTGCCCCCGCCCGTGACGATCAGAACCCGTTGCATTTCCGTCTCCTCAACTCTTGATCGCGGGCTCACCAAGATAGGCGGTGTGCAGGACGTCGGGGGCCTTGCGCAGCGGCGCCGCCGGTCCGCTGTGGGTGAGCCGCCCGCCCGCCAGGACGTGCGCGGTGTCGCCGATCTCCAGGGCGAGCGTCGCGAACTGCTCGACCAGCAGGACCGCGGCGCCCTCGTCCGCGAGGGCCCGGACGGCGGGCAGCAGCCGCTTCACGATCACCGGCGCGAGGCCGAGCGACATCTCGTCGATCAGCAGCACGGACGGCGACATCGACAGCGCGCGGGCCAGCACGACCATCTGCTGCTCGCCCCCGGACAGCAGGCCCGCCTGGACGTCCATGCGCTTTTTCAGCTCGGGGAACAGGTCGAGGGCGCGGTCGCCCCCGGTGCCGCGCCGCGCGACGCGCAGGTTCTCCGCGACGGTGAGGCCGCTGAAGACCGTCCGGCCCTGCTCGACCAGGGCGATGCCGCGCTTGGCCCGCGTCACCCGGTCGAGGCCGGTGAGGTCGTCGCCGTCCCCGGTGAGCTTCCCGGACGTGATCGGCAGGACGCCCGCGATGGCTTCCAGCAGGGTCGTCTTCCCGGCGCCGTTCGGGCCGAGCAGGACGGTGACCTCCCCGGTGGTGACGGTCAGGGTCACGTCCCGGACGATCGGGGCGCCGCCCCGGCCGACCGACACGTCCGCCAGCTTCAGCTCCTTCATGTGAGGGCCACCTCGTCTCCCAGGTAGGCGCGCGCCACTTCGGGTTTGGCGAGGACCTCGGCGGGCGGGCCCGCCGCGATGACCACGCCCGCGTCGAGGACGACGATCGTCGCGCAGGCCCGCCGGACCATGTCCAGGTCGTGCTCGATGAGCAGCACCGACGCGCCGAACCTGGCCGGCACCTCGATGAGCCGGTCGGCGAGCGCGATCGACTCGGCGTGGGCGAGCCCGGCGGCGGGCTCGTCCAGCACGATGAGCTTCGGCCGGGCGAGGATGGCGGCGGCCACCTCCAGCAGGCGGCGGCTGCCGACGTCCAGGTCGAGGACGTGGGCCTCCGCCGGCGGGCAGCCGAGGAAGTCGCGGACGTCCTCCAGCTCGTCCCGGGTGACCGTGCGGTGCGCGGCGAAGCGCAGGTAGGCGCCGACGGTGAGGCCGGTCGGGACGCGGTCCTGCTGAAAGGTGCGGCGCAGCCCGGCGGCGGCGCGGCGGTGCACGGGCAGCCCGTCCAGGCTGCGGCCGTCGAGCGCCACGGTCCCGGCGGCGTCCCTGATGAACCCGGACAGCGCGTCGGTGAGCGTCGACTTGCCCGCGCCGTTCGGCCCGATGAGGCCCATGACGGTGCCTTCGGGGACGGTGAGGTCGACGTCCTGCAGCGCGGCGACCTGCCCGAACCGGACGGTGAGCCCTTCGGCCTTGAGCAGCGGTTTCGTGCCGAGCGGCGGTGTGCCGCCGTCCAGTGGCTCGCGCGGCGGCGGGGTCGGCGCCGGACGGCGCGCGCGCAGCCGCCTGGCCAGCCCCTCCATGATGCTGCTGCCCTGCGACAGCGCCTGGACGGCCCCGACGCCGAACAGCACGTTCGCCCAGTCCTGCGAGATCCCGGCGCGGCGGAAGAACTCCGGCACGAACATGATCAGGAATCCGCCGAACATCGCGCCGAAGACGTACTCGCTGCCCGCCATCACGGCGACGACGAACAGCGCCAGCGACGCGATCACCCCGAAGTTCTGCGCGGTGATCATGCCGACCTGCCCGGCGAGCAGCCCGCCCGCGAGGCCCGCGGCGAACGCGCTGAGCGCGAACGCCGACAGCTTGGCGCGGGCGACGCTCGTCCCGGCGGCGGCGGTGGCGCGCTCGGAGAACCGGACGGCCCGCCACGCCGCGCCCATCCGGGTGCGCCCGACCCACTCGACGCCGAGCGCGAGCACGACGAACAGCAGTCCCGCGTAGACGAAGTACTGCCGGTCGGTGGCGATGAACTCGGGCCGCAGCACCTGCTGGTAGGTGTCGACGCCGGGGAAGTTGACCGCGGATACGACGACGGCCGCCGCCGCGGCGAACCCGAGCGTGACGACCGCGAGGTGCACGCCGCGCAGGCGCAGCGCGGGAAGGCCGATCAGGATCCCGAACGGCATCGCGACGAGGCCGCCCGCGATCGTCCAGAGGATGAGCGTCCCGGGGGCCTGCCACACGTTGAGCTGGGCGACCGTCCAGGCGCCCACGGCGGCGAACGACAGCTGGCACAGCGAGTTCATGCCGGCGCGCCCGACGATGCCGAGGCCGAGCAGCGCGACCGCCGACACCAGCGCCGACGTCGCGAGGAACAGCCAGTACTGCGGGACGGCGACCGCCGCGACCACGACGACCGCCAGCGCCATCGCCGGCTGCCTCACAAAGGTGAGATCAACGCGCGACATCCCACACCTCCCGCCGCTGGGACCAGATCAAGATGGCGAGGATCGCCAGGAACGGCACCGTGTCGCGGTACTGCTGCAGTTCGGACACGTGCGCGAGCGCGCCCTGCAGCGCGCCGAGCCCGAGCCCGCCCGCGACCGTGAGGCCGAGGCTGCGGAAGCCGCCGACGAGCGCGGCGGCCCCCGCGGGGATGATCATCAGGGCCAGCGACGTCTGGTCGCTGGTCTGCTGCGGCGCGATGACGAGCAGCACCGCCGCCGACAGCAGCCCGGTGACCGCCCACATCAGCACGCCGAGCCGCCGCGACGGGATGGCGTGCAGCTCCGCGGTCGTCGGACGTTCCGACAGCGCGCGGAGCCGCAGCCCGAGGACCGTCCGGGTGAGGACGAGCCACGCCCCGGCCGCCACCGCGATCGAGCCGGCCGTGCACACGGCGGCGGCCTGCGTGATCGTGATGTCGTTGACGGTGATGAGCGAACCGCCGAACTGGCCGGGCATGCGGCGCGGGTCCGTCCCGAACGCCAGGTAGGACACGGCGAGCAGGCTGACCAGGAACGCGATCGAGATCGCGGAACGCTGGTCGGGGCCGGCCTCACCGAACCATCTGCCCATCACCCAGCCGAGCACGGCGGCGCAGAGCGTCGCGGCGAGCAGCCCCGCGAGCGCGGCGAGGCCGTAGGGCCAGCCGTGCTCGGCCAGGATCGCCATCGTGTAGACGCCGATCACGCCGATCGCGACCTGCGCGAAGTTGACGACCCTGACCAGCCGGAACATCAGCGTCAGGCAGAGGCCGAGCGCGGCGTACGCGCCGCCGCCGGCGAGTCCTGCGATCGCTCCCTCAACCATTGGGCAGTTTGATCCAGTCGTCGGTGAGCACGGTCCAGCCGCCCTTGCCGTCCGGCTGGACGAACTTGGCGGCGAGGTTGGAGGCGTGGGCGTTGCCGGACCCGAACGCGAACGGCAGGCCGGTCATCTCCGTGGGCAGCGGCTTGAGGTTCTTCATCGCCTCGGTGACGGACTCGCGGGTGATGTCGCCCTTGATCGAGCGCAGCACCGTGACCAGGTGCTGGGCGGACAGGTACCCGCCCTGCGCGAACGAGGTGAGCGGCAGCTTGTGCCGGGTCATGCTCTCCCGCCAGTCCTTGTTGGCCGCGGACTGCTGGTCGGTGTACGGCTCGAACTCCGACAGCGCGTAGATGTCCTTGCCGGCGGGACCGAGCGCCTTCGCCACCTCCACGGTGTAGGCGGGCGCGAGGAACAGCCACTTGATGCCCTTGACCCGCTGCGCCTGCGCGGCCTTCACCCAGCCGATCAGCATGGGCTCGACGCCGTTGAACAGGACCGCCTCGCAGCCCGCGTCCCGCGCCCGCAGGATGTAGGGCGTGAAGTCGGTGGTGTTCGCCGACAGGCTCAGGTCGGTGATCAACGGCTTCTTGCCGGTGATCTTGGACCAGCGGTCGACGCCCTCCTTGTAGGCGTTCGCGGTGCTGCCGATGATGACGAAGAACGCGCAGATCTTGTTCAGCTTCAGTGTCTCGGACGCGTAGTACAGCGACACCGTCGAGCCGAAGTACGGGCCGGTGTTGACCGGCGAGATGTTCGGCGAGCTGAAGCAGCCCGGGTCCACCCCGATCCCGCGCACGTCGGTGATCTTGTTCTGCTCGTACAGCGGGCCGTTGACCTGGCAGTCGACCAGGCTCGCGCCACCGGCGAGGGCGACGGCCTTCTTGTTCTGGATGACGTCGCGGGCGGCGAGGGCGGCGCTGGCCGGGTCGCCCTTGTCGTCGGCGGCGGTGTAGGCGATCTTGCGCCCGTTGATGCCGCCCTTGGCGTTGACGTCGTCGAACACGGCGCGGGCCGCAGCCGACGCCTCGGGGAAGGTGACCGGGCCGCTCAGCGACGACACCGACCCGATGTTGATCGGCCCCGAGTCGGAACCGGAACCGGAACCCGAGCCGCAGGCCGCCACGGGCAGTGCGAGGACGGCGGCGGCGATAATGCGTGCGATATGTGCTTTTCGCATGTCAGAGACCTTCGGTGCTGTGGACGACGCCGCCGTCGAAGACGGTCATCGCGACGGGGACGTCCGGGAGGTCGTGCGGGTCGAGCGAGGTGATGGTGCCGTCGAGGACGGTGACGTCGGCGACCCTGCCGGGTTCGAGGGTGCCCTTCCAGTCCTCGGCGAAGTCCTGCCAGGCGGCGTTGACGGTGTAGGCCCGGACGGCGTCGGGCAGCCCGACGCACTCCTCCGGCCCGTACACGCGGCCGCTGGCCTTCGACTCGCGCAGCATCATCGCCGCGATGCCCTGCCGCCAGTTCGGGTAGGTGACGGGGGCGTCGGAGCTGGCGGTGACGGGGATCCCCGCCTCCAGCGCCGAGCGGACGGGGTACTGGTAGGCGGCCCGGTCGGGGCCGAGCATCTCTGCCAGCATGTCGACGATCGTCCATTTGATCGCCGGGTTCATGTTCGCGCCGAAGCGGTGCTCGGCGAGCTTGCGGAGGCTCTGCGGCCCCGGTAGGTCGGCGTGGATGACGTAGTGCCGCGGATCGTCGCGGGGGTGCTGGATCTGCGCGGCCTCCAGCGCGTCCACGACGGCGTCGAGGGAGCGGTCGCCGGTGACGTGCACGCCGAGCTGGTGCCCGGCGATGTGCGCGAGGCGGATCATCTCGTTCAGCTCGGTGGTGCGCAGCGCGTCGGTCGCGCCGTGCACGCACAGGCAGCCGAACCCGCCGCCTCCGGCGTACTCGTCGCGCATCCACGCCGTCTTGTTGGGCGGGGTGCCGTCGGCGAAGAGCTTGACGCCGATGACGCGCAGGAGGCGCGGGTCGACGTCCTGCGGGATCCGCGCGCTCGCGAGGCCCTCGGCGATCTCGGCGACCGAGCCGCCCATGCCGGTGAGCATCAGCAGGACGCTGACGCGGGCGCCGAGTTCCCCGGCGCGGGCGAGGTCGCCGTAGACGTCCAGGGTGAGCTGGTCGGACGCGCCGGCGAACAGGCTCTTGCCGCCGGGGCCGAGGCCGGGCTCGGTGTAGCTGGTGATGCCCTCCTTGTGCAGGACGGCGACGTTCTCGCGGATGGCCCGCTCGATCTCCTCGCGGGTGAAGGCGGGCAGGCGTCCCTGGATCAGCTCCTGCGCGCCCTCGGCGAGCAGCCCGGTCGGGTTGCCCGCGCCATCGGTGTGGACGACCCCGCCCTCGGGAACGGCCGTGTCACGCGTGACGCCGGCCAGTTCGAGGGCGCGGGAGTTGACCCAGGTGAGGTGGCCGGTGAAGTCCTGGAGGTAGACGGGGTGGACCGAGGCGACGGAGTCGAGGTCGGCGCGGTCGGGCATGCGGCCGCCTTCGCCGCATTCGGACAGGTAGCCGGGGTCCCAGCCGTAGCCGCGGATCCACTCGCCCTCCGGGATGCGGGACGCGGCCTCCTTCACCGACTCCTGGATGTCCGCGATCGACCGGACGGTGGGGAACGCGACGTCCAGCGCCAGCGGCGGGCGGGTCGTGCCGAACGCGGCGCCGTGCAGGTGCGAGTCGTTGATGCCGGGAAGCGCGGTGCGGCCGCGCAGGTCGACGACCTGCGTGCGCGGGCCGGCCAGCGCGCGGATCTCGCCGGTGCCGCCGACCGCGCTGATCCTGCCGCCGGTGATCGCCAGCGCCCGCGCCACGGAGAACTCCGCGTCGGCCGTGAGGACCTCTCCGTCCAGCAGCACCAGGTCCGGCGTCGCGCCCGATTCCATGCCTCGGTCCATCCCTCGCACTCCGTCCCTACGCCCTCGGGGGTGAAAATTTGGGCCCAAACGTATTGCGAACGTACGGGGCCCGAATACGAAGGGTCAATAACGGACGCGTAACGGAGTGACGCCGTTCACAGGGACCCGGGCATGCCGGAACCGCCGACCCCCAACGGGGGCCGGCGGTCATCGTTCGCGCAGGTCAGCCCGCGAACGCCTCCTCAAGGACGTCGAGGCCCTCGACGAGCAGCTCCTCCGGGATCACGAGCGGCGGCAGGAAGCGCAGGACGTTCCCGTACGTCCCCGTCGTCAGCACGAGCAGCCCCCGCTCGTGGCAGCGCGCCGCGACCCGCGCGGTCAGCTCCGGATCGGGCTCCTTCGTGCCCGGCCGCACCAGCTCGATCGCGATCATCGCGCCGCGGCCGCGCACGTCCCCGATCGCGGGATGCTCCCCGGCGAGGGCGCGCAGCCGGGGCAGCATGATCTCCCCGATCCGGCGGGCGCGCTCGGTGAGCTTGCCGTCCTCGATCTCCTCCAGCACCGCCAGGGCCGCCTCGCAGGCCAGCGGGTTGCCGCCGTAGGTGCCGCCGAGCCCGCCGCCGTGCACCTTGTCCATGATGTCGGCGCGGCCGGTGACCCCGGCCAGCGGCAGCCCGCCCGCGATGCCCTTCGCCGTCGCGACGATGTCCGGGACGACGCCCTCGTGCTCGCAGGCGAACATGTCGCCCGTCCGGGCGAAGCCGGTCTGCACCTCGTCCGCGATGAACAGGATGCCGTTGGCGCGGCAGAACTCGGCCAGCGCGGGCAGGAACCCGGGCGCGGGCTCGATGAACCCGCCCTCGCCCTGGATCGGCTCGATCAGCACGGCCGCGACGTTCGTCGCGCCGAGCTGCTTGCCGATCTGGTCAACGACCTGCGCCGCCGCCTCGGGCCCGCAGTTCTCCGGCCCGGTCGGCCAGCGGAACGGGTAGGCGAGCGGCATCCGGTAGACCTCGGGCGCGTACGGGCCGAACCCGTGCTTGTACGGCATGTTCTTCGATGTCAGCGTCATCGTCAGCAGCGTCCGGCCGTGGTAGCCGTGGTCGAACACGACGATCGCGTCCCGCCCGGTGGCGTACCGGGCGATCTTGACGGCGTTCTCCACGGCCTCCGCGCCGCTGTTCACCAGGAACGAGCGCTTCTCGTGGTCGCCGGGCGTGATCCGGTTGAGGTTCTCGCACACCGCGACGTACGACTCGTACGGCGCGACCATGAAGCAGGTGTGGGTGAACCGGTCGGCCTGCGCCTTCACCCGCGCGGCGACCCGCGGGTTGGCGTTGCCCACGCCGGTGACCGCGATGCCGGAGCCGAAGTCGATCAGCGAGTTGCCGTCCGCGTCGACGACCACGCCGCCGTCCGCGTCCGTCACGTACACCGGCAGCACGCTGCCGACGCCCGGCGGCACCGCCGCCGTCCGGCGCTTGTGCAGCTCCTGGGAGCGCGGGCCGGGGATTTCGGTCACGACGCGTCGTACCTGCGGCAGGCGCGTGCCGCTGGCCGTCCGGGCAGGGTCCTGGCTGGTCATGGCCTGAACATAAGTCGGCCGCGGCCTACGATGAACCGTACGGGACGGCGAAATCCGCCCCTTGGGATAGACACTTTGCACAGGGATTGCGATGCCGCCCACTCTGGCCACCGTTGCCGCCCTTCCGCAGCTCGGCCTCCGGTCGCTCACCGGGCCGCTGCCGGACGCGCCGGTCGTGTGGGTCGCGGTCAGCGAGCTGGAGGACCCGACGCCGTTCCTGGAGGGGGGCGAGCTCGTCCTCACCACGGGCATGCGGCTGACCCCGGCGGGCGCCGCCCGGTACGTGTCCCGGCTGGTCGGACGCGGCGTCGCCGGGCTCGGGTTCGCGGTCGGCGTCATCCACGACGACGTCCCGCCCGAGCTGATCGGCGCCGCGCGGGACCAGGGCCTCGTCCTGCTGGAGGTGCCCCGCCCGACCCCGTTCATCGCCATCGGCAAGGCCGTCTCGCGGATGCTCGCCGCCGAGATGTACGAGGACGTGACCCGCGCGTTCCAGGCGCAGCGCGAGCTGACCCGCGCCGCGCTGACCGGTCCCGGCGCGCTCGTCGCCCGGCTGGCGCGGCTGCTCGGCGGGTGGGCGCTGCTGCTGGACGCGTCCGGGGCCGTCCGGCACGCCGAGCCCGCCGCCGCCCGCGACCGCGCCGAGGCCATCGCGCCCGAGCTGGCCCGGCTGCGGCGCAGCCGTCCGGCGGACGGGGGCGCGGCGGCGAGTGTGGCGCTGGCCGTGCCGGACGACCACATCGTCGTGCAGCGGATCGGGCTCGGCGGGCGCCCGCGCGGCTTCCTCGCCGTCGGGACCGGGGCGCCGCTCCCCCACGTCGCGCACACGATCGTCGGCGCGGCCGTCGCGCTGCTGACGCTCCAGTCGGAGACGCCGCGCACCGGCCGCGCCCTGCGGGCCTCGCTCGCGGCGCTGCTGCTCGGACGCCCCGGCGACGCGGCGGCGGTGCCGCGCGGGCCGGTGCGCGTGCTGGCCTGCGCGGGCGGGCCCGCCGTGCTCGACGTCCTGGAGTCCGACCCCGCCGGGGCGCGGTGCCTGACGCTCCCCCTCGACGGGCGCGCCGCCGTGATCGTCCCGGACGAGGTGATCGGCACCGTCGAGCCGCTGCTGGCGGCCACCGGCCCGGTCGGCGTCTCCGACCCCGCCACGGGCGATCTCGGAACCGCGCTGCGGCAGGCCGAGGACGCGCTGGCCGCGGCCGTCCGGTCGCAGCAGGAGGCCGTCCGCTACTCCGCGCTCGCCGGGCAGGGCGTCCTCCGGCTTCTGGACCCGGGCCTCGCGCACGCCTTCGCCGACACGCTCCTCGCGCCGCTCCGCGAGGAGGAGCTGGTCGAGACCGTCCGCGCGTACGTAGCGGCCAACGGGCAGGGCGAGGCGGCGGCGCGGGCGCTCGGCGTCCACCGGCATACGCTCCGGTCACGGATGCGCAAGGCCGCCGAGGTCCTCGGACGCGACCCGGACGACCCGGCCGTCCGCGCGGAACTGTGGATCGCGCTCGCCATCACGTCCAGTCCGGGCGACCGGATTGGACACTGTGGAGACTCGCATACGCGCCCGCCGGGGATAGCGTGAAGGCATGAACGTGACCCCATTCTGGCTGGCCGGCCGGCCCGAGACCGGTGACGGTGAGCTGACCGTTACGCATCCCTATGACGGCCGCGTGGTCGGGACGGCGGCCGTCCCGACGCCCGGGCAGGTGGAAGAGGCCGTCGCCGCGGCGCACGCGATCCGCGCGACGGCGGCCGCACTGCCCCTGCATGTGCGGGCCGAGGCGCTCGCGCACGTGTCCGCGCGGCTCGCCGAGCGGGCCGAGGAGGTCGCCCGGCTGATCACCGGCGAGAACGGCAAGCCGCTGCTGTGGGCGCGCGGCGAGGTGAACCGCGCGATCTCCACGTTCCGGTTCGCCGCCGAGGAGGCCCGCCGCTTCAGCGCCACCACGCAGCGGCTCGACACCGACCCGGCCGCCGAGGGCCGGATGGCCTACATCACCCGCGTGCCGAAGGGCCCGGTGCTCGGCATCTCGCCGTTCAACTTCCCGCTGAACCTCGCCGCCCACAAGATCGCCCCGGCGATCGCGGCCGGGACGCCGATCGTGCTCAAGCCCGCCCCGGCGACGCCGCTGTCCGCGCTGCTGCTCGGCGAGCTGCTCGCCGAGACCGATCTGCCCGCCGGGATGTTCTCCGTCCTGACGGTGCCGAACGACCGGGCGCCCGCGCTGGTGGACGACCCGCGCCTGCCGATCGTGTCGTTCACCGGGTCCGTGCCCGTCGGCTGGGCGATCAACGACCGGGCGCCGCGCAAGCACGTCACGCTCGAACTGGGCGGGAACGGCGCGGCGGTCGTCCTGCCGGACGCCGACCTCGACTGGGCCGCCGAGCGGATCGGCCTGTTCTCCAACTACCAGGCCGGGCAGAGCTGCATCGCCGTCCAGCGCGTCTACGTGGACCGTTCCGTCTACGACGCGTTCGTGCCGAAGCTCGTCGAGAGGGTCGGCTCCCTCGTCACCGGCGACCCGTGGGACGACAAGACCCAGGTCGGGCCGCTCGTCAGCCAGGAGGCCGCCGAGCGCGTCGAGTCGTGGGTGGACGAGGCCGTCGCCGCGGGCGCGAAGATCCTGACCGGCGGCACCCGCGAGGGCGCCGCGTACGCGCCCACGGTCCTGGCCGAGGTGCCCGCCGACGCCAAGGTGTCGCGCGAGGAGGTCTTCGGCCCGGTCATGCTCATCCAGCCGGCGGACGGCGTGGACGACGCGTTCGCCCAGGTCAACGACTCCAAGTTCGGGCTCCAGGCGGGCGTGTTCACGCGGAACCTCGACATCGCGTTCCGCGCGCACCGCGAGCTGGAGGTCGGCGGCGTCGTGATCGGCGACGTCCCGTCCTACCGCGCCGACCAGATGCCGTACGGCGGCGTGAAGGACTCCGGCGTCGGACGCGAGGGCCTGCGCTCCGCGATGGCCGACTACACCGAGGAGAAGGTCATGATCCTCACGGGTCTGCCGCTCTAGCTCGGCTTCCGCGGGCGGCGGGGCACTGCGTACAGCCCGGTGCGCAGTGCCCCGGCCGCCTCGGACAGCGCCTCCTGGAACCGCCCGCCCAGCGACCACATGTTCACGAAGCCGTGGATGAGGTCGTCCTGCCGCCGCGGCGCGACCGGCACCCCGGCCTCCTCCAGCCGCCGCGCGAACGCCTCGCCCTCGTCGCGCAGCGGGTCGAACCCGGCCGTGACGAGGTACGTCGGCGGGAATCCGCTCAGGTCCCCGGCGAGCAGCGGCGACACGGCCGGGTCCGCGCGCCGTTCCACGTCCGGGCAGTAGTGGTCGCTGAACCAGGTCATGTCGTCGTCGGTGAGGTAGAACCCTTCCCCGAACAGCTCCCGCGACCGCCGCCTGACCGTCATGTCGGTCGCCGGGTAGAACAGCAGCGCGAACGCGGGCCTGCGCTCGGCGAGCACCCCGACGACGGCCGCGAGATTGCCGCCCGCGCTGTCGCCCCCGACCGCGACGGCCCTCCGGTCGGCGTCCAGGTCCCTGGCGTTCGCCACCGCCCACTCGTAGGCGGACACCGCGTCCTCCGCCGCCGCCGGATACGGATGCTCGGGGGCGAGCCGGTAGGCCACCGACAGCACCCGCACGTCGGCGTGCACGGCCAGGTAGCGGCACACCGTGTCGTGCGTGTCGAGGTCGCCGATGACCCATCCGCCGCCGTGGTAGAAGACGAGCAGCGGGGACCCTTCCGGCAGGCCCTCCGGCGTGTAGAGCCGGGCCGGGACGCCGCCCGCGTCGACGTCCCGCCTTCCCACCGCACGTTCGGGCACCCGGTTGAGGTAGGTCTGCCCGCGCTGGAGGCCGCGCCGGGCCTCCTCCACCGTGGGCGCCCCCAGGCGTCCGCCCTCCAGCCGCGTCATGAGCAGCAGGAGCCGGGCGTCGAGGTCGAGCTGCTGACCGTCCAGCCGCACGGGCCTGCCCGCGATCAGCCGCTTGATCGGGTTCGGCAGCCCGAACACCGCGCGGAGCAGGCCCCGCGTGACCGGGGGTGGCACCATCTCACTCAATCGCGGCATATTTCCTCCGGGGGACGCTGCGGCGCCGCCGATCGTAGCGTCCGGGCCCGGCCGTCCGGGGCGCCCGGTCCGGCCGGGGGATCAGCAGCCCGGCGAGAGCGCCGGCCAGCGACAGCGCGCCGCTCACGGCGATGGCCGGGGCGAAGCCGTCGGCGAAGGCCCGCGCGGTGCCGTAGCCGCCCTCGGCGGTGAACACCGCCGCGAGGATCGCCACCCCGAACACCGCGGCGAACTGCCGCAGGGTGTTGAAGACGCCCGACGCCTTGCCGATCTCCGGCGGCGCGACGGCGTTGATGACCGAGGTCTGCGCGGCGGGCATCGCCATGCTGACCCCGGCGCCCGCGAGGATCATCGGCGCGACGAGCTGCGAGTACGGCATCGACGAGTCGGCGACGAGCCCGATCCAGCCCATCCCGGCGGCCTGCATGGCCAGCCCGGCGGAGGTGAGGACACGGGACCCGACGCGGTTCACCAGCGCCCCCGCGACCGGTGCCACCACGGTGACCGTCGCCGTCCACGGGACGAGATGGAGCCCCGTGGCCAGCGGGCCCTGCCCCAGGCCCGCCTGGAGGAACTGAGTCATGAAGAACAGCGACCCGTACAGCGACGCGTACATGAAGAGACCGGCGGCGTTGCCCGCGGAGAAGCCGCGCGAGCGCAGCAGCCGCATCGGCACCATCGGCTGCCGGACGTGCAGCTCCCAGGCCACGAACGCCGCCAGCAGCACCACCCCGGTCACGAGCGCGCCGACCACCTCGAACGCGCCCCAGCCCGCGGCGTCGGCGCGGATCAGGCCCCAGACCAGCCCCAGCGCGCCGCCGGACACCAGCACGACGCCGCCGAGGTCGAACGACGCCCCGGCGCCCCGGCTCTCCGGGACGCGCCGCAGCACCAGCGGGATGACGGCCAGCCCGATCGGCACGTTCAGCCAGAAGATCCACTGCCAGGCCAGCCCCTCGGTGACGATCCCGCCGACCACCGGCCCGGCCACGACCGCGAGGCCGGTCAGCCCGGCGAAGATCCCCAGCGCCTTGGCGCGCCGCCCGGGCGGGAACCCGTGGCCGAGCAGCGCCATCGCCAGCGGCATCACCAGCGCGGCCCCGCCGCCCTGGACGGCCCGCGCGGCGATCAGCCAGCCGATGCCGGGGGCGAGCGCGCACGCCGCCGAGGCGGCCGTGAACAGTCCGAGCCCGGCGGCGAACATCCGCCTGCGGCCGAGCCGGTCGCCGAGCGCGGCCCCGGTCATCAGCAGCGCGGCGAAGGTCAGGTTGTAGGCGTTGACCGTCCATTCGAGCTGTTCGAGGGTGGCGGACAGGTCCTGCCGGATACTGGTCAGCGCGGTCGCCACCACCGTCGCGTCCAGCGCCACCATCAGCGACGCCGTCGCGGTCAGGCCGAGCAGCCAGCCGCGTGTCCTCTGCGCCATGCGCGGTCCTCCGGTTCTCGGGTGAACGTGTTTCACCGGTCGCCTGTACAAACCGGGGCAGGACGTGAGAATCAGCGGAGGGAACCCGACGACTTCGGCCGCCGTCGCCTGTCAGTACATGGGGAGGTATGTCCTGATGAAAACTGATGAGAGAAACACCGGGAGCGCCGGGGCCGAGGAGTTCGCGCGGCTGACCGACCCGTTCCGGCGCGAGCTGCTGGCCTACTGCTACCGCATGCTGGGTTCCGTCCACGACGCCGAGGACCTGGTCCAGGAGGTCTATCTGCGCGCGTGGCGCTCGTACGACGCCTTCGACGGCAGGGCGTCCCTGCGGACGTGGCTGTACCGGATCGCGACCAACACGTGCCTGAACGCCTTGCGGCACGGCAGCCGGCGGGTGATGCCGTCCGGGCTCGCCGCGCCGTCGGACGATCCGCCGCCGCCCGGCAACTTCGCCCCCGAGGTGACCTGGCTGGAGCCGTTCTCCGAACGGCTGCTCGGCCGCGCGCCGGAGGACCCGGCCGCGATCGTCGCGGCGCGGGCCGGGCTGCGGCTGGCGCTGATCGCCGCGCTGCAGTACCTGCCGGGCAGGCAGCGGGCCGTGGTGATCCTGCGCGACGTGCTGGCCTGGCCCGCGGCCGACGTCGCCGAGATGCTCGGCATGACCGGCGCGGGGGTGAACAGCACGCTGCTGCGCGCCCGCGCCCGGCTGGAGCGGCTCGTCCCGGCCAGCGACGAGATCACCGAGCCGGACGACCCGGCGCGGCGCGAGCTCCTCGACCGGTTCGCCAAGGCGTTCGAGGCCGTCGACATTCCGGCGATCACCCGGTTGCTCACCGAGCAGGCGGCCTGGGAGATGCCGCCGGTCCCGCAGTGGTTCTCCGGGCGCGAGGCGATCGGCCGGCTGCTCAGTACGCGGTTGTCACCCGTCCCCGGCGTCACCCGGCTCGTGCCCACCGTCGCGAACGGCCAGCCCGCCTTCGGCATGTACCTGCGGCGCGAGGACGGCGTCCTGCGCGCGCATTCCCTTCAGGTGCTCACCGTCACCCGCTCCGGCATCACCCACATATCGAGCTTCATCGATGCGGGCCTGTTCGCGTATTTCGACCTTCCGCTCGTCCACGCGGACGTCCGCTAAGCGAGGGTGACGGTCACCGGCATCCGCTTGATGCCGTTGACGAAGTTGGAGCGGACGCGGCGCACGTCACCCGCGAGGCGGACATCGGAGAGGCGGGGCAGCAGCTCCTCGAACATGATCCGCATCTCCAGGCGGGCGAGGGCGGCGCCCAGGCAGTAGTGGGGGCCGCCCTTGCCGAACGCGATGTGGTCGTTCGGGCCGCGGGTGACGTCGAAGCGGCCCGGGTCGGCGAAGACCGCCTCGTCCCGGTTCGCGGACGCGAACCACAGGACGACCTTGTCGCCCGCGCCGATCGGCGTCCCGTTGACCTCGGTGTCGCGGGTCGCGGTGCGGCGGAAGTGGTAGACGGGCGACGCCCAGCGCAGGAACTCCTCGACGGCCGTTGGCATCAGGCCGGGCTCGGCGCGGAGGCGTTCGGCCTGCTCGGGGTGGTCGATCAGAGCGCGCATGGCGTGCGTGATGGCGTGCCGGGTGGTCTCGTTCCCGGCGACGACGAGCAGCAGGAAGTAGTTGTCGAAGTCGCGGGCCGAGAGCGGCTCGCCGTCGATCGGGGTCTGGTTGACGAGGCGGCTGATGAGGTCGGTGCCCTCGCCGCCGCGGCGGCGGGCGGCGAGCTCGCGGCCGTACTCGAAGGCCTCCAGCGACGCGGGGCTGCGGAACGGCAGGTCGCGGTACCGCTCGCTCTCCGCGCTGTTCAGCAGGACGTCGGCGTACTCGGGGTCGGTATTGGCGATGATCCGGTTGCCCCAGTCGATGAGGCGCCGGGTGTCGCCGTCCGGGACGTCCAGCATGCGGGCCAGCACATTGATCGGGAAGTCGGCGGCGATCTCCGCGACGAAGTCGAAGGTGCCCTTGGCGAGCGCGGCGTCGAGGGTCCGGCCGGTGAGTCCGCGCAGGAACGTGGCATACCCGGCGACGGCGCGGGGGGTGAACTCGCGGGACAGCAGCCGCCGCAGCGCGAGGTGCCGGGGGCCGTCCATCTCCAGCATGGAGCGGCGGATCTCGGCCTGGCGCTCGTCCACCTCCTCCAGGTTGACGAACTTTTCCGACGTGAACGTCGCGGAGTCGCGGCCGGCGGCCACGATGTCGGCGTGCCGGGTCAGGGACCAGAAGCCGCTGCCGCCGTCCGGCTCGGGGTTCCAGTGGACGGGCTCGGAACGGCGCAGCGCCTCGAACATCCGCCACGGGGTCGCGTCGTCCATGAAGTTGTCGAGGTCGGCGAGGTCGACGGCCAGGGTCTCGTTCGGCAACGGGCCTCCTTACCCGGGGGGCGCTCAAAGGTGGCGCTGAGGGGTGGCGCCTAGAGGTGGTACGCGTATTCGCGGAACTCCCAGTCGGTGACGTACCTGCGGAAGCGCGCGACCTCGTCCCGCTTGTAGGTGAGGAAGGCGGTGACGAACGGCTCGCCGAGCACGTCCGTCAGCGCCTCGTCGGCGGCGAGGGCGTCGAGCGCGGCGGACAGGTCGCCCGGCAGGGCGGGCGACCTGGCGGCGTCGTAGCCGTAGCCCTCCAGCGGCGGCGGCGCGGACGCCTTGTCCCGCACGCCCAGGTAGACGGCGGCGATCAGGCCCGCGATCCCCAGGTAGGGGTTGGCGCTGGCGTCCCCGAGCCGGACCTCCAGCCGGGACGCCGCGCCGCGCTCCGGCGGGATCCGGACCATGGCGCTGCGGTTGTCCAGGCCCCAGTCGATCAGCCAGGGGGCGAGGCTGTCGGGGCCGAACCGCTTGTAGGAGTTGATGGTCGGGTTGAGCAGCGCGGCGAGCGCGGGCGCGTGCTCCAGGATCCCGGCGATGGCGTGGTGCGCGGTCCCGGACAGTCCGTCCCTCTCGGACCCCTCGAAGACGTTGTGCCCATCGGCGTCCAGGCAGGACAGGTGGACGTGGAAGCCGGACCCGTCCTGGTCGTTGAACGGCTTGGCCATGAACGTGGCGAGCCGCCCCTCGCTCCGCGCGATCTCCTGGACGGACGACTTGAACCGGAACGCGCGGTCGGCGGCGTCGAGCGCGGCGGAGTGGTCGAGGTTGATCTCGAACTGGCCGCCGCCGAACTCGTGGTTGCCCATCGTCACCCCGAGGCCGAGGTCGCGCAGGTGCCGCAGGACGCGCAGGACGTGGCCGTCGGGGTCGCCCTTGCGCCCGGAGGTGTAGACGTTGCCGGGCGCGTCGGCGTACCGGCGCCAGCCGGTGGGCGAGGACGGGTCGGGCTCGCAGAGGTAGTACTCGAACTCGGGCCCGGCGACGGCGTGCATCCCCAGTTCGCCCAGCCGGGCGAGGGCGCGGCGCAGCACCTCGCGGGGCCCTTCGGGGCAGAGGTCGTCGCTCGCGGGCTCATGCGCCTCGCCCAGGCAGGACGCGATGCCGTCCTCCCACGGGATCTTCGCCAGGGTCGACAGGTCGGGACGCACGCGGATGTCGGGGAGCCCGGCGTCCATGCCGCCGGGGACCTCGACGGTCTCGCCGCCGGGGGTCGTGTGGTAGACGGCCCGGCAGAACGACAGCCCGTGGTCGACGGCGGCGGGCAGCCGCTCGACGAGCACGTCCCGCGCCCGTTCCACGCCGATCAGGTCGGGATAGGACACCCGGACCACGTCGATCCCGTCGGCGGCCAGATCCCTCACCACGTCCTCGACCGGTCGGCTCACGCGCACTCCCTCAAACTCATTTGGCCTCAAACCATATGGCGGACGGACACTCCTGACAACACTCCACGGGCGAACGCGCAGATCACCAGGGGCCGGTGTGGCGATTATGCCCGAGAGCCACTATCGTACGGACCCAAACGATGTTCGGGAGGAACGTGGTGGCGACCGTCCGAGGCTTCCTGCACCCCAAGACCGCGACGGGCCGCTCGTCGCTGATCCCGAGCCCGCCGTGGCACTACTCGGGCGACCTGCTCACCGTCGAGTACCGCACGGACCCAGCGCGCGTCGCCGAACTGCTCCCCGAGCCGCTGTCGCCCGCCGCCGACGACCCCGGCGCGGTCGCGATCATCTGGGCCGACTGGCAGTCGTGCTCGGAGTCCGGCGAGGAGCTGCTCGACCCGGTCCGCGCGCAGTACAAGGAGTGCTTCGTCGTCGTCCGCTGCTCCTTCGAGGGCCGGACGTACTCCCGCTGCGTCTACATCTGGGTCGACAAGGACTTCGCGATCGCCCGCGGGCTGCACCAGGGCTATCCGAAGAAGCTGGGCTCCATCCACCAGACGCGTCCCCACCCGTAC
>NZ_VCKW01000166.1 GCF_005889715.1 Actinomadura soli | reverse complement strand
ACCGGTCGGCGTGGTGGCCGGCGTGGTCGGCGTGTCGTCGTCGGTCGGGGTGTTCGTCGGCGTGCCGTCGCCCGTCGGGGTGCTCGGCGGGGGCTCGGAGGTCGGCGGGGGCGTGTTCTCGCGCGTCCGGGTGCGCGTCGGCGTCGGCTCGTCCTCCTCCTCCGTCGTCGGCGCCTCCGAGACGGACCCGGAGTCGGTGATCGACGGGGAGACGGGCGAGGACGGGTCGTTGCTCCCCCGGGTCGCCGCGTACACGCCCACGACCAGCGCCAGGACGGCGATGGCGGCGACGGCCGCGACGATCGGCCACTTGGACTTGCGCGGCGGCTCCCAGTCGTCGTACCGGCCGCGGCGGGCGCCCGGCGGCGGACCGGCCCCGTACGGAGAGCGCGCGGGCGGCAGGTTCCCGGTGTAGTCGGCCGGTGACACGCGTTGGGTCGCGCCGCCGGGCTGGGACCGGCCGGCCGCCGCCGCCATCCCCGCGCCCGCGATGCCGCCCGCCGCGAGCGTGGAGCCCTCCGCGAGCATCGTGGTGGCCTGGGCGGGGTCGTCCATGCGGGTCTGCCCGGCGACGCCGGGGCCGCTGCCGATCAGCGCCATCATGATCTGCTGCGCGGTCGGCCGCCGCTCCGGCTCCTTGACCAGGCACGCGGCGATCAGCCGGTGCAGGTCGGCGGGCACGCCCTCCAGCGACGGGGGCTCGTGCATCACCCGGTTGATCACGGCGACGACCGTGTCGTCGCCGAACGGCGGGCGCCCGGTCGCGGCGAACACCATCGTGGTCGCCCAGGCCCACACGTCCACGGCCTCGGTGAGGGTGGCGCCCGCGACCTGCTCGGGCGCCATGTAGGACGGGGTCCCGATCGCCTTGGTCGCGTTGGTCTGGTCGGTGTCGAAGGCCCGCGCGATGCCGAAGTCGATCACGCGCGGGCCGTCCGGCGCCATGATCACGTTGTGCGGCTTGAAGTCGCGGTGCACGATCCCGGCCTGGTGGATCGCGACGAGCGCGGTCGCGGTGCCGATCGCGAGCCGCTCCAGCGTCGCCCCGGAGATCGGGCCGCTGTCGGTGACCTGCTTGAACAGCGAGGGCCCCGGCACGTACTCGCTGGCGATGTAGGGCTGGTCGCCCGCGACGTCGGCCTCCAGGACCTGCGCGGTGCAGAACCGCGCCACCTGCTTGGCGGCCTGCGCCTCCCGGACGAACCGGTTGCGCGCCATCGTGTCGGCGGCCAGGTCGGCGCGCAGGAGCTTGATGGCGGCCTTGTTCCCGGAGGCGTCGAGGCCGGCGTAGACGACGCCCTGGCCGCCCTCTCCGAGCCGTTCGACGATCTCGTACGAGCCAAGCCGCCGGGGATCTCCCGGCTGCAGCTCCGGCATGGACCACTCCTCAGAGCGCGACGACAAATGTGCTTGGGGAAGCTTTGAGCTTACGCGAGCCCGGTACCGGTCACGTGACATTCCCGGCTCGCCAGGCGACGACCCGTGATCATAGAGCAGGAGGCCACGGCGCGCCGCCGTTCGCGCTGCTCGATTCCACCCGGCCGCCCTGCGGCAGGCCGGTCTCCGGCTGGCAGACTCGGGTGGCATGAGCATCAGCTATCCGCGGCAGAGCGCCCGCACGCGAAGGTTCAGCCTCGGCGTCCCGCGCGCCTTCCAGATCGCACCGGACGAGTCCCGCGTCGCGTTCCTGCGCACCAGGGCGGGCGACGACCCGGTGACCTGCCTGTGGACGCTGGACACCGCGACCGGCGAGGAGCGGTGCGTCGCCGACCCGGCGGCGCTGGACGTCCCCGGTGAGGAGAACCTGCCGGCCGAGGAGCGGGCCCGGCGCGAGCGCGCGCGGGAGCAGGCGGGCGGCATCGTCGGCTACACCACCGACCGGGCCATGCGGCAGGCCGCCATCACCCTGGGCGGACGGCTCTACGTCGCCGATCTCGACACCGCGATCGTGCGCGAGCTGCCCGCGCAGGAACCGGTCTTCGACCCGCGTCCCGACCCCGCGGGCCGCCGGATCGCCTACGTGTCGGGCCGGACGCTGCGCGTCATCGAGATGGACGGCACCGGCGACCGGGCGCTCGTCCAGCCGGAGACCGACCAGGTCTCCTACGGCCTCGCGGAGTTCATCGCCGCGGAGGAGATGGACCGGATGCGGGGCCACTGGTGGTCCCCGGACGGCGGGACGCTGCTGGCCGCCCGCGTCGACGAGACGCCGGTGCTGCGCTGGCACATCGCCGACCCCGCGAACCCGGAGGCGCCGCCCGCCGAGATCGCCTACCCGGCGGCCGGCACCCCGAACGCGCTGGTGGGGCTGGTGCTGTTCAAGATCGACGGCGGGCGGGCGGACGCCCGGACGGCGGTGGCCTGGGACCGGGGCACCTTCCCCTACGTCGTCACGGCCGCGTGGGACCGGCACGGCCTGCTGATCGTCGTCCAGCCGCGCGACCAGCGGTCCCAGCGGGTGCTGAGCGTCGACCCGGTGTCCGGCGAGACGGCCCTCCTGCACACCGAGTCCGACGCGGCGTGGACCGACATCGTCCCCGGGCTGCCCGTCCGGACCGGCGACGGCGACCTCGTCTGGGTCACCGAGGACCGCGCGACCGGCACCCGGCGGATCACCGTCGCCGGGGAGCCCGTCACGCCCGGCGGCCTCCAGGTCCGGTCGGTCCTCGGCGTGGACGGACGGTCCATCCTGTTCAGCGCGTCGGAGGAGCCCACCGAGGTCCACCTCTACACGTGGAACGACGGTGAGGTGGCCCGGCACACCGAGGGGCAGGGCGTCTTCGGCGGGACGGCCTCCGGCGAGATCACCGTGGTGGCGGGGGCGCGGCTGGACCGTCCCGGCACGGAGGTCGAGGTGCGGACGCCGTCCGGCACCCACCCGGTCGTGTCGCTCGCGGAGACGCCCGTGATCACGCCGCGGGTGCAGCTGCTGCGGTCCGGCGACCGCGAGATCCGGACGGCGGTGCTGCTGCCGACGGGGTGGAAGCCCGGCGACGGGCGCCTGCCCGTCCTCATGGACCCCTACGGCGGGCCGCACGCGCAGCGCGTCCTCGCCGTCCAGCGCATGTACTGCGAGGCGCAGTGGCTCGCCGACCAGGGCTTCGCCGTCGTGATCGCCGACGGGCGCGGCACCCCGGGACGCGGCCCGGACTGGGACCGGGCCGTCCACGGCGACTTCACCGGACCCGTCCTGGACGACCAGATCACCGCGCTGATCGAGGCGGCGCGCCGCAACCCCGCCGCGCTCGACCTCGACCGCGTCGGGATCCGCGGCTGGTCGTTCGGCGGCTGGCTCGCGGCCCTCGCCGTGCTCCGCCGCCCGGACGTGTTCCACGCCGGTGTCGCGGGCGCGCCGGTCACCGACTGGCGCCTGTACGACACCCACTACACCGAGCGCTACCTGGGCCATCCCGACGAGGAGCCGGAGAACTACGCCGCGAACTCCCTCATCGGGTCGGCCGGGGAGCTGAAGCGCCCGCTCATGATCATCCATGGGCTGGCGGACGACAACGTGGTCGCGGCCCACACGCTGCGCCTGTCGTCGGCGCTGCTCGCGGCGGGCCGGCCGCACACCGTCCTGCCCCTGTCGGGCGTCACGCACATGGCGTCGCAGGAGGAGGTCGCGGAGAATCTGATGCATCTGCAGGTCGACTTCCTCAAATCGGCCCTCACCAGGTGAGGCCGCTCCCCGAGAGGTGATCCCATGCCGATTCCGAAGTTCGTGGCCCGCGTCAACCGGGTGGCGACCAACCGGGTGACCGGGCTGTTCGCGGGGCGCGCGCCCGGATGGGGGATCGTCCTGCACAAGGGCCGCCGGACGGGCCGCGTGCACCGGACCCCGATCAACATCTTCCGCGAGCCCGGCGGCTACGTCGCCGCGCTCACCTACGGAACGGACTCCGACTGGGTGAAGAACACCGTCGCCGCCGGCGGCTGCGACCTCGAATGGCGTGGCAAGCGGGTGCGCCTCACCGATCCGCGGATCGTCCACGACCCGGCGCGGAAGGCCGTTCCGGCGGCCGTGCGCCCGATCCTCGGCCTCGCCGGGGTGAACGACTTCCTGCACCTGTCGGTGGAGGAGCCCCGGCAAGACTGAGGAATCCGCGGCTACGCGCCGTGCCAGGATCTCCAGAGCGCGGCGTAGGAGCCGTTCGCGGCGATGAGCTCGTCGTGGGTGCCGAGTTCGGTGATGCGGCCGTCCTCCACGACGGCGACGCGGTCGGCGTCGTGCGCGGTGTGGAGGCGGTGCGCGATCGCCACGACGGTCCGGCCGTCGAGGACGGCGGCGAGCGAGCGCTCCAGGCGGCGGGCCGCGCGCGGGTCGAGGAGCGAGGTCGCCTCGTCCAGGACGAGCGTGTGCGGATCGGCCAGGACGAGCCGCGCCAGCGCGAGCTGCTGCGCCTGCGCGGGCGACAGCGTCTCGCCGCCGGAGCCGACGGCGGTGCCGAGACCCGGCCCGTCCCAGTCGACCGCGGCGAGGACCCGCTCGATGTCGGCGTCGGACGCGCCCGGACGCGCCATCACGAGGTTCTCCCGGAGCGTCCCGCGGAACACGTGATGCTCCTGCGTGACCAGGGAGACGTGGCCGCGCAGATCGTCCAGGGGCAGCTCGACCAGCGGCACGCCGGCCCCGTCCTCGCCGATGGTGACCGCGCCCGAGCGCGGGCCGTCCACTCCGGCGAGCAGGCGGCCGAGCGTCGACTTGCCCGCGCCGCTCGGCCCGACCATCGCGAGCCGCTCACCGGGTCTCAGGTCGAGATCGACGCCGTGCAGGACGTCCTCTCCCGGACGGTAGGCGTACCGGACGTCGCGGGCCGTGAGCCGCTCCCCACCCGGGCTGCGCCCGTTCGGCGTCCGGTCCGGCGGGACGTTCCCGACGCCGAGCAGGCGGGCCAGGGACGCGCCGCCGAGCTGCAGCTCGTCCAGCCAGGACAGCAGCGTGTCCACCGGCTGGATGAGCTGCTGCGCGTACAGGGTCGCGGCGGTGACCTGCGCGAGCGACGCCATGTCGTGGATGTAGAGGTAACCGCCGACCAGCATCGTCGTCACGACGGGCAGGACGAAACCGAACTCGGCCGCTGGGAAGAGGACCATGCGCAGCCGCAGCGTGTACCGCTCCGCCTTGTAGGAGCCCGCGATGTCGGCGTCGCCGCGGGCGTGACGGCGGTCCGCGAGGCCGAGCGCCTCGACCGTCCTGGCGCCCTGGACGGTCTCGGTCAGCCCGTCCGCGATCCGCGACCAGGACTCGTTCTCCCGCAGGTAGCCGCCGTGCGCGCGGGGCAGGTACCAGCGCATCACCGCCCACAGCATCGGGACGGCGACCAGCGCGGGCAGCGCGACGAGCGGGCCGTTCAGCAGCAGCGCGCCGACCGTGAACGCGCCGACGACGATCGCGACGAGGGTCTCCGGCATGGCGTACCGGACGGACGTGCCCAGCGTGTCCACGTCCCGGGACGCGCGGGTGACCAGGTCGCCGGTGCCCGCCCGCTCGACCCTCGACAGCGGCAGCGCCAGGACGCGGTCGACGAACTCCTCCCGCAGCTCCGCCAGCACGCGCTCGCCCAGCTTCGCGGACGCGAGGTAGGCGTACCGGGTCAGCACGGCCTGCACGATCACGAAGCCGGCGATGGCGAGGCCGGTGGTGTCGATGTCGGCGCGGCCGTCGCGGACGTCCTCGACGAGCGCGCCGAGCAGGCGCGGGGTCACCAGGCCGGTCAGGGCGGCGAGCGCGTGCAGGGCCAGCACGGCGGCCAGGTCGCGCGGATGCCGCACGACGAGCCGCCGCGCGTAGGCGCGCACCTGCGCGGGCGTCGCGACCGGCAGTGTCTCCGCGCTCACCGTCCCGCCCTTTCCGCTCGTTCCGTCGCTTCTCCCCTGGTGACGGTGGCCGCGTAGCGCGGCTCGGTCTCCAGCAGGTCGCGGTGCGTTCCCTCCGCGACGATCTGGCCGTCCTGGACGAAGGCCACGTGGTCGGCCCGGTCCAGCATGAGTGGGCTCGTCGTGCACACCACGGTGGTGCGTCCCGCGCGCGCTGGCCCGAGCCTGTCGGCGATGCGCGCCTCCGTATGCGCGTCTACGGCGCTGGTGGGCTCCACCAGGACGAGGACGTCCGGGTCGGCGGCGAGCGCCCGCGCCAGGCGAAGACGCTGCTGCTGGCCGCCGGAGAACTCCCGTCCGGCCTCCGCGACATAGGCGTCCAGGCCGGAGGACGCGACGATGTCTTCAGCGCACGCGGAATGGATCGCGGCGCGCAGCGTGGCCTCGTCTCCGTCCGGCGCCAGCGACTCGGCCAGGGGCCCGGCGAAGAGGCGGTCCTCGTTCACCGCGACCAGGATCCGCTTCCTGATGTCCGCCACGGCGTGCAGCGGGACGCCGCCGAAGTCGACCTCGCCGGGCGCGTACCGGCCGAGCCGGTCGGCGATCGCCTGCGCGTCGCGCGGGTCGGCCGCCGCGATCGCGGTGACCCGGCCCGGCCGCACGACCAGCCCGGACGCGATGTCGACCAGCTCGGCGCCCGCCGCCGGGCGGGCGGTCCCGGCGGCGGGCAGCTCGGGGTCGAGGGACAGCAGCGCGGTGACCCGGCCCGCCGCCACCAGCCCCTTGGTGATCTTGCCGGCGGCCTCGCCGAGGGTCTTCAGCGGGACGATCAGGAACACGGCGTAGCCGTAGAACGCGACCAGCTCGCCCACGCCGATCGTCCCGTTCACGGCGAACCGGGCGCCGACCCAGGTCACCAGCGCGATCAGCAGCCCGGGGAGCAGCACCTCGGCGCCGCTCAGCCGCGTCTCGGCCCGCGCGGCCGCCGTCCCCGCCGCCCGGACCCGCTGCGACTCGGCGCGGTACCGGCGGGAGAACAGCGGCTCGCCGCCGATGCCGCGCAGCACCCGCAGGCCCGCGACCAGGTCGGTGGCGTGCGTGCTCAGCTCGCCGACGAGCTCGCGGTGCGCCAGCTCCCGGTCCCGGTAGGGGCGCAGCAGCGGCGCCGCGACGGCGAGGATCAGCGGGACGCCCACCAGCACGATCAGGCCGAGCGGCGGCGAGGTCGACAGCAGGATGCCCGCCACCGCGATGATCGAGACGACGGCGCCCGAACCCCGGGAGACGATGTCCAGGGTGTCGCCGATGTGCGAGACGTCCGACAGGCCGATGCTGACCACCTCGCCCGCGCTCAGCCGCTTCGGCAGCGTCCCGCCGAGGCGGGTCGACTGGCGGGTGACGAGCTGGACCGTCCGGTACGCGGCCGACAGCCAGTTGAACACCGCGAACCGGTGCCGGACGGCGCCGGTCGCCGCCGCCGTGACGCCGAGGCCGAGCAGCACGCCGCTCCATGCGAGCAGGGCGTGCTCGTCCCGCGCCGCGACGCCGTCGCCGATGGCGCGGCCGATCGCGGCGGGCATGAGGGCCTGGCTGAGCATCCACACCACGCCGAGGAGCGCGCCGGCGGTGCAGCTGCGCCATTGGACACGCAGCAGCCACAGCAGGTAGCGCGCGGAGGATCTGTGGTCGGGGCTGCCAGGATCTTTCTCCGGCAACGGCTTCACGGACGAAGGTTATGCGGCCGATCGGCCGAAGTTCGACTGGTTTTTCAGCAGGACGGATCCGGTTCCGGTCTGTCCGTAAACAGCGCTTCGGAGGCGCCCCTAGGGTGCGCGGGGACGTGAGGACACGCTAAGGTCGGATCGACGGAGCGCCCCCTCCCTCCGCTCCATGAGCCGGGAACCCGGCGGCTAGGCCAATGCCGCTCCCCCGGCGCGGCCCGTACCGCCCGCCTGCGACCGTAGGAATAAAGCGGAACGCGCATGCCGTTGCCAGTGCCGTCGCAAGCCCGACTTCCGGAAGCATTGTGAGCACCATCAGTCATCAGACGCATCCCTTCACGCCCGGAGCAGAGGGCAGGATCGACCTGCTCCTCATCGACGACGACCCGTCCGACGTCCTCAAGGTCGAGAAGATGCTCGCCGAGAGCGGCCTGGACGTCGGCATCGCGGTCGCCGGCGACCTCGACGCCGCGCGGCGCGCGCTGACGCGGCGCACCCAGTGCATCCTCGTCGACCTGTCCACCGCGGGCATCGACCGCCTGGAGGGGCTGCGGCAGGTGCTCGCGCTGTCGGGGACGGCCGCCGTCGTCGTCCTCACCGGGCTGGACGACGCGCACCTCGGCGTGCGGGCCGTCGCCGCCGGAGCCGAGGACTACCTGGTGAAACAGGAGGTCGACGCACCGCTGCTGGCGCGCGCCGTGCGCTACGCGATCGAGCGCAAGCGCTCGGAGGAGACCGAGCGGCGGCTGGTCGAGGCCCGCATCCTCGGCCGGGAGAACGCCCGGCTGGAGCGCGGCCTGCTGCCCGTCCCGCTGATCGACGACCCGTCGCTGCGGCACCACACCCGTTACCGGCCGGGCCGGCGGCGGGCGCTGCTCGGCGGCGACTTCTACGACACCGTGCAGACCGAGGGCGGCGCCGTCCACCTGATGATCGGGGACGTCGCCGGCCACGGCCCGGACGAGGCGGCCCTCGGCGTCCAGCTCCGGATGGCGTGGCGGACGCTCGTCCTCGCCGGGCACACCGGCGAGCAGCTCCTCGGCACGCTCGACACCGTCCTCGGCCACGAGCGGCGCAACGAGGAGATCTTCACCACACTCTGCATGATCACGATCGCGCCGTCCCGGCGGACCGCCCGGATGCACCTCGCCGGGCATCCCGCGCCGCTGCTCTTCCGCGAGGCGTCCGGCCCCGGCAGGGCGGGCGGCTTCGAGGTCACGGCGCTGCCGGAGTACGCGCACGGGCCCGCGCTCGGCCTGGTGCCCGGCGCGGAGTGGCCGACGACCGAGATCGACCTCGGCGAGTCCTGGAGCCTGCTGCTGTACACCGACGGCCTGATCGAGGGCCGGGTCGGCGAGGGCTCCGAGCGGCTCGGCACCGACGGCCTCGTCGGGCTGGCGCACGCGGCGCGCGGCACGGGCATCGGCGGACGGTCGCTCATCGACGAGCTGGTCGGCGAAGTGGAACGTCTCAACGGCGGCGCCCTGACCGACGACCTGGCCGTTCTCCTGCTGTCCCACCAGGGCTGACGTGTCTTCTGGATCACTCCGGGACGGGTTCCCGCGCGCCCTGTGAAGTCACTCACCTGCACGTTCGTCCCAGCAGGGGCTTAACGCCCGTTCTGCTCGCCTCATAGCCTGCGGCTATCGAAACGAGTGCTCCGATGACTTGGAACTCTTACCCGAGGCGGACGTAGCGTCCGCGGTGTGGCTATAGCGATACCCGCGATCTACCGGTCGACTGTCGGCAAGAAGGCCGTGATGGCGGTGACCGGCGGCATCCTCGTGCTGTACCTGATCGCGCACATGGTCGGGAACCTGAAGATCTTCTTCGGCGCGGAGGACTTCAACCACTACGCGCACTGGCTCCGCACGATCGGCGAGCCCGCGGTGCCGCGCCGGACCGTGCTGACGCTCATCGAGGTCGTGCTCGGGGTGTCGGTCGTCCTGCACATGTGGTCGGCGGTGTCGCTCGGCAAGCGCGCCGCGCACGCGCGTCCGGTGAAGTACCGGTCGAAGAAGAAGTCGCACGCACAGGGGTACGCCGTCCACACGATGCGGTACGGCGGCGTCATCATCGCCGTGTACGTCGTCTGGCACCTGCTCGACCTGACGTTCTTCGTCGTGAACCCCAAGGGCTCCGACGCCACGCCCTACGAGCGGATGGTCGCCGACTTCGACCCGTCCCGCTGGTACATCACCGTCTGGTACGTCCTCGCGATCGTGCTCGTCGGCCTGCACCTCCACCACGGCATCTGGAGCGCGTTCCAGACCCTCGGGCTGCGCACGCCGCGCCGCGAGCGCGGCCTGCGGGGCCTCGCCGCGACCGTCGCCGGGCTGGTCACGCTCGGGTTCGCCGCCGTCCCCCTGTCCATCACATTCGGGTGGGTGAGCTGATCATGATCGACGCCTTCTACCAGTCCGGCGAGCCGATCGCCGACGCCAAGGCCCCGGCCGGTCCCATCGAGGACCGCTGGACGACCCGCAAGTTCGAGGCCAAGCAGGTCAACCCGGCCAACAAGCGCAAGAAGAAGATCATCATCATCGGCACGGGCCTGGCGGGCGGCTCCGCCGGGGCGACGCTCGGCGAGGCCGGCTACCACGTCGTCCAGTTCTGCTTCCAGGACTCCCCGCGCCGCGCCCACTCGATCGCCGCGCAGGGCGGCATCAACGCCGCGAAGAACTACCGCAACGACGGCGACAGCGTGTACCGGCTGTTCTACGAGACGGTCAAGGGCGGCGACTTCCGCTCCCGCGAGTCGAACGTGCACCGGCTCGCCGACATCTCCCGGAACATCATCGACCAGTGCGTCGCGCAGGGCGTCCCGTTCGCCCGCGAGTACGGCGGCCTGCTCGACAACCGCTCGTTCGGCGGGACGCAGGTGTCGCGCACCTTCTACGCGCGCGGCCAGACGGGCCAGCAGCTCCTGCTCGGCGCGTACCAGGCGCTGATGCGACAGGTGGAGGCGGGCAACGTGGAGCTGTACCCGCGCCACGAGATGCTCGACCTCATCATGGAGGACGGGCGCGCGCGCGGAGTCGTCGTCCGGAACCTCATCAACGGCGAGATCAAGCACTACACCGCGGACGCGGTCGTGCTGGCGTCCGGCGGCTACGGCAACGTGTACTTCCTGTCCACGAACGCCATGGGCTCGAACGTCACCGCGTCGTGGCGCGCCCATAGGCACGGCGCGCACTTCGCCAACCCGTGCTACACGCAGATCCACCCGACGTGCATCCCGGTCAGCGGCGACCACCAGTCCAAGCTGACGCTCATGTCGGAGTCGCTGCGCAACGACGGCCGTGTCTGGGTGCCGAAGAAGCACGGCGACACGCGCAAGCCCTACGACATTCCCGAGGACGAGCGCGACTACTACCTGGAGCGCATCTACCCGTCGTTCGGCAACCTCGTCCCGCGCGACATCGCGTCCCGCGCCGCGAAGAACGTGTGCGACGAGGGGCGCGGCGTCGGCCCCGGCGGGCTCGGCGTCTACCTCGACTTCGCGGACGCCATCGGACGGCTCGGCCGGGACAAGGTCGAGGCCAAGTACGGCAACCTCTTCCAGATGTACGAGCGCATCACCGGCGAGAACCCCTACGACACGCCGATGCGCATCTACCCGGCCGTCCACTACACGATGGGCGGCCTGTGGGTGGACTACGACCTGGAGTCCACCATCCCGGGACTGTTCGTCATCGGGGAGGCGAACTTCTCCGACCACGGCGCGAACCGGCTCGGCGCGTCCGCGCTGATGCAGGGCCTGGCGGACGGCTACTTCGTCCTGCCGAACACCATCGGCGACTACATCGCCCGCAACCCCCTCCCGCCGGTCGCCGACACCGCCGTCACCGAGGTGGAGGACAGGGTCAAGGCGCGCATCGACAAGCTCCTCTCCGTCGACGGCGACCGCTCCGTCGACTCCTTCCACCGCGAGCTCGGCCACATCATGTGGGAGTACTGCGGAATGGAGCGCACCGAGGAAGGGCTGCGCAAGGCGCTCGACCTCATCCCGGCGCTGCGCGCCGAGTTCTGGGAGCGCGTCAAGGTCACCGGCACGGGCGAGGAGCTGAACCAGCAGCTGGAGAAGGCGGGACGCGTCGCGGACTTCTTCGAGCTGGCGGAGCTGATGGTCGTCGACGCGCTGCACCGCACCGAGTCCTGCGGCGGCCACTTCCGCGCCGAGAGCCAGGACGAGGACGGCGAGGCCAAGCGCGACGACGCCAACTTCGGCTATGTCGCCGCCTGGGAATGGGCCGGGGAGGGCGAGCTGCCCGTCCTGCACAAGGAGGCCCTCGACTTCGAATACGTCAAGCCGAGTCAGAGGTCGTACAAGTGAAGCTCACACTGCGCGTCTGGCGCCAGAGCGGCCCGGCGGACAAGGGCCGGATGGTCGAGTACAAGCTCGACGACGTCTCCCCCGACGCGTCGTTCCTGGAAATGCTGGACGTCCTCAACGAGAAGCTCATCGCGTCCGGCGAGGAGCCCGTCGCGTTCGACCACGACTGCCGCGAGGGCATCTGCGGCATGTGCTCGCTCGTCATCAACGGCACACCGCACGGCCCGGAGCGCAACACCACCACGTGCCAGCTCCACATGCGCAAGTTCGAGGACGGCGAGGTCATCGACGTCGAGCCGTGGCGCGCGGCGGCGTTCCCCGTGGTGAAGGACCTGGTCGTCGACCGCTCGGCGTTCGACCGGATCATCGGGTCGGGCGGCTTCATCACCGCCCCCACCGGCACCGCGCCGGAGGCGCACGCGACGCCCGTCCCGAAGCCGGACGCCGACCGCGCCTTCGAGGCGGCCGAGTGCATCGGCTGCGGCGCCTGCGTGGCGGCCTGCCCCAACGGGTCCGCCGCCCTGTTCCTCGGCGCCAAGGTCACCCACCTGGGCCTGATGCCGCAGGGGCAGCCGGAACGCTGGGACCGCGTCGTGTCCATGCTGGACACGCACGACGAGGAGGGCTTCGGCGGCTGCACCAACACCGGCGAATGCACCGCCGCCTGCCCGAAGGGCATCCCGCTGGACGTCATCGGCCGCCTCAACCACGACTACCTGAAGGCGACCGCGGGCGGCAAGAAGCGCTGACCGCCGGGCGGGCCGGGCGCGTGGGCCGCTAGTCGTGGACGAGGGTTTCCACGCCTGCGGGAAGGCTCCCGGCTAGGCCCGCCTCCACGAGGAACGTCTGCAGCGTGTCCTGGAAGGCGCGTGCCGCGTGGGTCAGTTCGACGTCCTTGCGGTGGGCGAGCGCGATCGTCCGGAGGAGGCCGGGGCCGTGATGACCGCGCCGCGCCTCCTCGTCGGGCAGGACGAGCGGCGTTCCGCGCAGCCCGGGCCGTCCGGATAGGACCATGCTCGGGACGACCGCGACACCGAGCCCGACCTCGACGAACCGCAGCACGGCGTCCATCTCGCCGCCCTCCACCGCGAACCTGGGCTCGAAGCCCGCCTCGCGGCACGCGCTGATCGTCGCCTCGCGGAGGTCATAGCCCGGACGGAACATCACCAGCGGACGGTTCCGGAGATCCTCGATCCGCAGGTAGGGACGGCGCGGCAGCGTCGCCGCCTTGAGCGAGCGCTCCGGGGCGGCGTGCCCGTGCTCAGGATCGGACGGGCGGCCCGCCGGAGAGGCGACGACGAGGTACTCCCGCAGGATCGGGGTCGTGTCCAGGGGCGGGTCACCGTGCAGCGGAAGGATGACCAGGGCCATGTCGAGCGACCCGCGCGTCAGCTCCCGGACGAGATCCCGCGAGCCCCCCTCTTCGACGAGGAGCTGAATACCCGGGTAGGCGTCGTGGAAGCGGCGGAGGACGTCCGCCAGCAGGCCCGCGCAGAGGGACGGCGTAGCGCCCAGCCGTACCCGCCCACGCTTCAAGCCCGCCAGCTCCTGCACTTCCAGGCGGGCGGTGTCGACGTCGGCCAGGATGCGCTTGGCCAGCGGCAGCAGGGCCTCACCGGCGGGCGTCAGGGTGATGTTGCCCCTGGCGCGGCTGAACAGGGAGACGTTCAGCTCCGACTCCAGCGAACGGATCTGCTTGGACAGCGAAGGCTGCGCCACCCGCAGGAGCTCGGCGGCCTGCGTGAAGTGGCGTACCTCCGCGACCGCGACGAAGTAGGCGAGCTGCTGCAACTGCATCCTGCACAGGTTACGTGCCGCCCGTCCCGCCGCCCGCACCTGCGGTGCCGCTAGCGGGCGTGGCGGCGCAGGGCCTGGAGATCGTGGACGATCAGCCGCCGCCGCCCCGTCTCGATCCAGCCGTGCGCGCGCAGCGTGCGCAGCGCCTTGCTGACCGCCTCCCGGGACGCGCCGACCCAGCCCGCCAGCTCCTCCTGCGACAGGTTCAGCGTGATGCGGACGCTCTGGCCGCCCGCGTCCGGGCCCGTCCGCCGCTCGTACGGGACGCCGAACCGCTCGGCCAGCTCCACGAGGCGCTGCGCGACGCGTCCGGTGGCGTCGAACATGCCGAACTCGGCGCGTTTGCGGTCGGCGTCGCGCCAGCGCTGGCACAGCATCCGCATGATGATGATGGAGACGCGCCCGTGGGACTGCAGGAAGGCCATGAACTCGTCCGCCGTGACGGCGAGCGCCCGCACCGGCTCCAGCGCGGCCACCGACGCCGAGCGGGGCAGCCCGTCGATCGCGGCGACCTCGCCGAGCAGCGCGCCCGGGCCGCGCACCGCGAGCAGCGCCTCCCCGCCCTGCTCCCGGTAGGAGAACGCCTTCACCCGGCCCCTCAGCAGGACGGCGACCCAGCCGGGCTGCTCACCCTCCACGAAGAGCGTGTCCCCCCGTGCGAATTCGCGGACGCGGCCACGTGACTCCAGGTCCTCGCGTTCCGCCTGAGTGAGATCGGCAAGGAACGAGCCCGGTTCGAGGGCGCTCATGTCCACCACGCTAAAGGGACCGGGGCTTCCCGTGGTCCCGGAAAACAATCACGGTTCAATCACGCGTTGTGTGCACTAATCCCTACTCCAATGGGCGGGCGCGGGTGAGGGTTGCTCATGGCGTGTGCGGCCGGGAGGCCACCCAACGTCCACCGCGTTCAGGGGAACGGCGGTACGACGGGCGGCGGCCCGGGGGCACGCCGCCCGTCGCGGGACGGGGACGCCGCATGCCAGAGCGACGTCCTCGCGTGACGGAAACGCGAGCGTCCCCCGTCGCGCGGGGCGGCGGGGGACGCTCGCGAAGATCCACGGCCGGTCGAGGCCGGCGCCGTCAGGCGGACGGCGTGTCCTGGCCCTTCTTGACGATGCCGAGCTTGCTGCCGAGCCACACCACCGGGTCGTACTTGCGGCCGACGACCCGCTCCTTCATCGGGATCAGCGCGTTGTCGGTGATCTTGATGTGCTCGGGGCAGACCTCGGTGCAGCACTTGGTGATGTTGCAGAACCCGAGCCCGTGGTCCTTCGCCGCGATCTCGCGCCGGTCCGACACGTCCGCCGGGTGCATCTCCAGCTCGCCGATCCGCATCAGGAAGCGCGGGCCGGAGAACTCGGGCTTGTTCTCCTCATGGTCGCGGATGACGTGGCAGACGTTCTGGCACAGGAAGCACTCGATGCACTTGCGGAACTCCTGCGAGCGCTCGACGTCCACCTGCTGCATGCGCAGCTCACCGGGCTTGGCGTCGCCCGGGTCGAACGACGGGATCTCCCGCGCCTTCTGGTAGTTGTACGACACGTCCGTCACGAGGTCGCGGATGACGGGGAACGTGCGGACCGGCGTGACCGTGATCGTCTCGTCCGGGTCGAACGTCGACATCCGGGTCATGCACAGCAGCTTCGGCATGCCGTTGATCTCCGCGGAGCACGAGCCGCACTTGCCCGCCTTGCAGTTCCACCGGACGGCGAGGTCCGGGGCCTGCGTGGCCTGCAGCCGGTGGATGATGTCGAGGACGACCTCGCCCTCGTTCACCTCGACGGTGTAGTCGGTGAGCTCGCCGTCGCCGTCGTCGCCGCGCCAGACCTTGAACTTGGCCTCGTAGCTCATCGGCCGTCCTCCTCGTCGTCCTTGGCGTCACCCTTGGCGGCCGCCGCGGTCGCGCCCGGCCCCGCGGCCTCCCCCGCCTCCTCGGCCTTGGCCTCCTCGGCGAGGCCCGCGGGCAGCTCCTCGGCGGTCAGGTACTTCTTCAGCTCGTCGTTGTCGAACAGGTCGAGCAGGTCGCCCCGCATCGGCTCCATCGCCTGCCGCTTCAGCGCGACGTGCGGGGACGACGGGTCGCCGGCCAGCGAGCAGACCAGGTTGACCTTCCGCCAGTCCGCGGACATCTGCGGGTAGTCGTCGCGGGTGTGGCCGCCGCGGCTCTCCTGCCGCTCCAGCGCCGCCTTCGCGACGGCCTCCGACACCAGCAGCATGTTGCGCAGGTCCAGCGCGAGGTGCCAGCCCGGGTGGTAGCCGCGCCCGCCGGCGCCGACCGCGACCGGTTCGACGCTCACGTTCGCGATGCGCTCGCGGAGCTTGCCGAGGGACGCGATCGCCTGCTCCAGCTCCGCCTCCTTGCGGATGATGCCGACCAGCTCGTTCATCGTCTGCTGCAGCTCGGCGTGGACGGCGTACGGGTTCTCGCCGCCCTCCCGCTCGAACGGCGCCAGCGCCTCGGCCGTCGCCGCGTCGACCTCCGCGTCCGGGACGGCGGGACGCGCGTCCAGCCCGTCCACGTACTCGGACGCGCCGAGCCCGGCCCGGCGGCCGAACACCAGCAGGTCGGACAGCGAGTTGCCGCCGAGCCGGTTCGACCCGTGCATGCCGCCGGAGACCTCGCCCGCCGCGAACAGGCCCGGCACCAGCGCGGCGCCGGTGTCGGGGTCGACCTCCACGCCGCCCATCACGTAGTGGCAGGTCGGGCCGACCTCCATCGCCTCCGCCGTGATGTCGACGTCCGCCAGCTCCTTGAACTGGTGGTACATCGACGGCAGCCGCCGCCTGATCTCCTCGGCGCCGCCCGGCATCCGGTCGACGACGGTGAGGAACACCCCGCCGTGCGGCGATCCCCGGCCCGCCTTGACCTCGGAGTTGATCGCGCGCGCCACCTCGTCGCGCGGCAGCAGCTCCGGCGGGCGCTTGTTGTTGTCGGGGTCGTCGTACCAGCGGTCGCCCTCCGCCTCGGACGTCGCGTACTGGTGCTTGAACACCTCGGGGATGTAGTCGAACATGAACCGCTTGCCCTCGGAGTTCCGGAGGACGCCGCGGTCGCCGCGCACCGACTCGGTCACGAGGATGCCCTTGACGGACGGCGGCCAGACCATCCCGGTCGGGTGGAACTGCACGAACTCCATGTTCAGCAGCGTCCCGCCCGCCAGCAGGGCCAGCGCGTGCCCGTCCCCGGTGTACTCCCAGGAGTTGGACGTGACCTTGAACGCCTTGCCGATGCCGCCGGTCGCCAGCACCACGGCCGGCGCCTCGAACACGACGAACTTGCCGGTCTCGCGGACGTAGCCGAACGCGCCGCAGATCTTGCCGTCGGCGTCCTTCAGCAGCCGCGTCACCGTCGTCTCGGCCCACACCTTCAGCCGGGCCTCGTAGTCGCCGTGCTCGGCGTGGTCCTCCTGCTGCAGCGCGACGACCTTCTGCTGCGTGGTGCGGATCAGCTCCAGGCCCGTCCGGTCGCCGACGTGCGCGAGCCGCGGGTACTCGTGCCCGCCGAAGTTGCGCTGGCTGATCTTGCCGTCCTTGGTGCGGTCGAACAGCGCGCCCCAGTGCTCCAGCTCCCAGATGCGGTCCGGGGCCTCCTTGGCGTGCAGCTCCGCCATCCGCCAGCTGTTCATGAACTTGCCGCCGCGCATGGTGTCGCGGAAATGGACCTGCCAGTTGTCGTTGGCGTTGACGTTGCCCATCGCCGCGGCGGCGCCGCCCTCGGCCATCACCGTGTGCGCCTTGCCGAACAGCGACTTGGAGATGATCGCGGTCTTCTTGCCCTGGAGGCGCGCCTCGATCGCCGCGCGCAGCCCGGCGCCGCCGGCACCGATGACCACGACGTCGTACGAGTGCCTCTCGATCTCAGTCATGATTCCTTGGCCTCAGTTGAAGATACGCAGGTCGGAGATGGTCTCGCTGGCGACGAGCGCGACGTACAGGTCGGCGGCCACCAGCGAGCCCAGGGTGATCAGCGCGTACATGCCGTGCCGCTCGTTGATCTTGGACACCCAGCCCCACATCCGGTACCGGAAGGGATGCTTGGAGAAGTTCTTCAGCCGTCCGCCGACGATGTGCCGGCACGAGTGGCACGACAGGGTGTACAGCCACAGCAGGACCACGTTCGCGACCAGGATGAGCGTGCCGAGCCCGATGCCGAACCCGCCGTCCTTCCCGTGGAAGGCGAGGATCGCGTCGTAGGTGTTGACGAGCGAGATGAGGACGGCCGCGAGCCAGAAGTAGCGGTGCAGGTTCTGCCCGATCAGCGGGAAGCGCCGCTCGCCGGTGTACTTGCCGTGCGGCTCCTTGACGGCGCACGCGGACGGCGACGCCCAGAACGAGCGGTAGTACGCCTTCCGGTAGTAGTAGCAGGTGAGCCGGAACAGCAGCAGGAACGGCAGCGAGATCGCCGCGAAGGGGATCCAGCCCCGGGTGGACTCCGGCAGGAACGTCCCGAACTCCGCCGCGCTGCCGGTGTGGCCGTTCACCGTCACGTCGTTGCAGATCTCGTTGAAGCACGGCGAGTAGAACGGCGTCAGGTAGTGAAATTCCGGGACGTAGAACGCCGAGCCCCAGAAGGCCCGGACGGTCGCGTACACCACCCATGCCGTGAAGATCACGAAAGTCGTGACCGGATACAGGCGCCAGTTGTCCTTCCGGAGCGTGCGTTCCTTGATCTGGGCGCGCGACTTGGCCGGCGCCTCCACAGTGCTCATCGATCGCTCTCCTGAGCTCGGGTCGTGTCCCCGTATCACGGTCTGCGCGCACCCATGCGTCCGTCGCGCCCGGCCGTCGCCCCTGGATCCGGGCCCTCGGCCCGTTGATGGTGCGCCCCGGCCGGAGCCGCAGACGGCGGCCGGAGGCCGTGCCGCATGCGGGCGGTGACGCCTCGTGTGCGCTTCTAGCGAAGCGACCTTACGCCACCTGACGGGAGCTGTGACATACATAACAGGGAGAACCCATATGTGAGTCTGACCACAGACTTTATCCGCCGAAGGGCACCTCGGCACCGCCTGTCATCCATAACCAGTTGTTATTGCCCAGCGGAATGGAGACGAGCACGCTAAGGCATGGCGCGCTCGGCCTGATCCGGACGCCGCCTCCTCGGGTGGGGCCGCGCACGACCGGGGCCCGACCTCCCGGAGCAGGCCCTCGACGAGCCGCGCCGGCTCGGCGGGGCGCCGTCCGTCCGGATCGTGCGGAATGCCACGAACCGGCACCGCACCGTCACAACGCCGAGTTTTCCGCACTCCTGTCAACAAAACGGACCTCTCACGCATCCAATAGGTGGAGGTGCACGCTCCCCCGTGATTCCGCCGCCTTCATAGACTGACGGACTACGCACAGCACGCGCCCCGACCAGGGCCGCGCCGAGACGGGACCGATGAGCGACAACGACTCCGGCCGCGACGACCTCGCGGGGGACCAGGCCGCACACACCACCCCCG
>NZ_VCKW01000165.1 GCF_005889715.1 Actinomadura soli | reverse complement strand
GGTCGGGGTGGCCGCCGATCCGATATCCAGCGTATGTTCGGGATCGACGGTCGACCAATGACGAAAACCGACTTTGGGGGTGTTATTTGTTGCGTCTTGACGAGCTGGACCGTCGAATCGTTGCACGGCTCCTGGAGGACGGGCGCGCCTCGTACGCGCAGATCGGGGACAGGGTCGGGCTGTCGGCTCCGGCGGTGAAGCGGCGCGTCGACCGGCTCCGCGCGGACGGCGTCATCACCGGCTTCGCGGCCGTCGTCGACCCGGCCGCGCTCGGCTGGACGACCGAGGCGTTCATCGAGATCTTCTGCACGGGTGCGACGTCCCCCGAGGAGATCTACTCAAGCGTCCGGGGGCATCCCGAAGTCGTCGCGGCGTACACGATCAGCGGTGACGCCAGCGCCCTGGTGCACGTGCGGGCGCGCGACATCCAGCACCTGGAGCAGGCGCTCGAACGGCTGCGCCGCGAGGACAACATCACGGCGACGAAGACGGCGATCGTCCTGTCCCGGCTGATCGGCCGCCCGATCGATGCGCCCTCGCGCTGAGCCGCCGCGGGCGGGTGCCCTAAGGTGCCGGGCATGGAGTTCACGACCGCTGACCTTGCCGACGACTTCGGGGACGAGCTGCGCAGCTGCCGGACGCAGTTCCGGCAGTACGGTGCGCGCCTGACGTTCGCCGGCCGGGTGTCGACGGTGCGCTGCAACCGCGACAACGGGCTGGTGAAGGAGCTGCTCAACACGCCGGCCGAGGGCCGGGTGCTGGTCGTGGACGGTGCCGGGTCGCTGGCGTCCGCGCTGATGGGGGACATGATCGCGGCGGCGGCGGTGGCGAACGGCTGGGCCGGGGTGGTGCTCAACGGCGCGGTCCGGGACGTGGCGGCGCTGCGCGGGCTGGACCTGGGCGTCAAGGCGCTCGGGTCGAATCCGCGCAGGAGCGCCAAGGACGGCGCCGGCGCGGTGGACGTGCCCGTGATGTTCGGCGGCGTGGAGTTCCGTCCGGGCGACCGGCTCTACAGCGACGAGGACGGGATCGTCGTCGCCGAGCGTGACCTGCTGGCCTAGCCTGGCCTGGCGCATCCCGGCCGGATCCGGCGCTGGACGGCCTGACCTGGGCGCATTGTCCGACATGCCATGCCAAACAGCATTAGATCGGCTAAGTCGGCCGTAGCCGGGCGTATCTCCCTTTCTCTACTTTTCTCCCCGCAACCCACCTGAGGCAGGGGAGACATGCGCGCCAAGAACATGCTGGTGGTTCCCGCGGCGGTGATGGGGCTGGTCGTGGGACTCGCCGCCCTACCCGCCGCGGCCGCGCCGCCGAGTCCGCCCATCCCGAAACCCACCGCCAACCCGTGGCAGATGCGGCACTGGCCGCAGACGCAGCCGTGGCAGCGCGCCCAGCCGTCCCCGCAGAGCTTCGCGCACGGCGCCCCGCGTCCCATCGACCCGCAGAACTACGAGCTGCCCGAGACGATGACCTGGGACGACTACAAGCAGATCCCGGGAACGACCTGGGCCGACCCCGCCAGGAAGGGGTCGGTCAAGACCTTCAACGGCGCCGTCGTGCTGGTCGACTACGCCAACCAGCCGTTCGTGGTGACCCAGCCGAAGAACTCCTCGATCTTCGGCAACCCGGTGGGCGTCGGGGACGTCCCGCGCGGCAAGGTCGCCAAGTTCTACGAGGAGTTCCTCAACAAGCCGCAGCAGCTCAACCACGGCCACACCCTCCACGAGTACTGGATGGAGGACTCCGGCGGCCGGTACGGGGTGAACCTCACCGGGTTCGGCGCCTACCAGATGCCCGCCAAGGACCACGAGTACGGCGTGGACGCCATGCAGGGCGGGACGGGCTGCCCCGCGGGCGACACCTGCAACCGCGACCTCCGCAAGGACGCGCGGGCCGCGTGGGTCGCGGACGTCGGCGAGGAGACCGCGAAGAAGTTCGACTTCGTGTTCTTCCTCAGCGCCGGGCAGGACGAGTCGTCCACCTGGCAGGAGTTCGGGCAGATGAAGTTCGGCACGCCGGAGAACGTGCCCGCCGAGTGGGGTCCGGGCGACCCGGGCCTGACGAACTGGGTGCGGACCCGGTACATCCCCTGGACGTCCTGGCAGGCCGGCTCCACCATCTGGCCGAACGCCATCTTCGGCGAGTCGTCCACCCAGGCGGAGAGCTCCGGCATGTCGGTCTTCGCCCACGAGTTCAGCCACATCCTCGGCATCGCCGACAACTACAACAACCCGTACAGCAACCCGCCGCGCCGCGCCTACAGCGGCATCTGGGACATGCTGAGCCGCGGCACGTTCAACGGGCCCGGCGGCCCCCACAGCCGGTGGACGATCCCCGCGACGGGCGGCGGCTCCATGGGCGCCCAGCACATGCTGCGCAACAAGCTGAAGCTCGAAATGGTCGACCCGAACCACGTGCTCCAGCTCGACCGGGAGAAGCTGGCCTCGTCCGGTGTGGCCGTCGCGCGGGTGACGGCCCGGTCCGTCGTGCCCGGTCAGGGCGGCCTCACGGGCGTCAACCTCAAGCTCGGCGCGGGCGGCGACAAGAGCCCGAAGTGCGACCCCAAGACCGACCCCCTGTGCGACGAGGGCGGCTACGACAACTACACCCTTGAGGTCGTCGACCGGATGGGCACCGACTCCTTCACCCCGGATTCCGGCGTCCTGCTGGCGAAGACCAAGGACAAGGACGATGCCCCGTTCATCTGGGTCAAGGACGCCAACCCGCAGGACATCGACAAGGTCGACTTCGTCCTGCCGGACGGCACCCCCATGAAGATGACGATCGGCGACTACCGGCAGTTGTCCGACGCCCTGTTCCACGCGGGGACGAACTCCGGCAGCGAGTACGAGTACGTCGACCAGGCCAACCGGCTGCACTTCTACGTCCTGAACGTGGAGCGCGACCGGAAGGGCATCCTGGCGTACACGGTCGCGATCCGGTCGCTGGACGGCGCAGGGCCGCAGCAGCGCGGCGTGCAGCTCGGCAACGGCCAGGCCCAGCCGACCGGCGCCGGCTGGATGAAGTGCACGCTCACGCTCCAGAACAAGGGCAAGGGCGGCACCGGCTACCACGGCTCCGACGTGTTCCGGCTCAAGGCCGGCGCGCCCAGCGGCTGGACGACCTGGCTCCCGAACGAGCTGGCCACCGCTCAGGCGAAGGGCGGCACGGAGGTCGAGGTGTGGGCGAAGGCCGCGCGGCGCGGCCACCGCAAGACCGACCTGCCGGTGACGGCGACCTCGGAGAGCGACCCGTCGAAGTCCAGCACCGGGACGTGCAAGCTGCGCTGATAGGGGGATTCGGCGACGGGACGGCCTCCGGGCCGTCCCGTCCGTCGTTCCGCGCGACGCCCGGGGCGGGTCGGCGGTTCACTCGCGCGACGTAATGGTGCGCGAAAACTAAGTTGCATCTCCCTAGGTGATCTCTTCACCATGAGTGACCCCGGGTCGGGATACGTTGCGGAATGTGATCATCTTGCAGCGTACAGTGACCAGACGTCGTCGCCGGCGGGATGGCGTGGCCGCCGCGATGGCCGTCCCGTTGGCCGCGCTTGTGGCGAGTGTCGTCCAGGCGCCGCCCGCGCAGGCAACGCCCGTCCAGGCGTCCGTTCAGGCGGCGTCCTCGCGGGCCACCGTGGCGGCTCCGAATCTTCGTGACTTCGATCTGCGCCGGGTCTCCGACCGCGGCGGGCCGCTCCGCGCGCTGAGCGGCAGGCTCGAACGGAGCAGCGTGGACGCGCTGCTCACCGCGTCCGGGCAGCGCAGGCTCGGCCACGGCTGCGGAAAGCCGGCGGCCGTGCCCGCCCGCTCGCTCGTGCACTGCTTCGACCGGGCGGACAGCGCGACGGAGGAGTGGGTCCCGCAGGGCGTCACGGGCGTCTCGGACGCGATGGCGGGCGAACGGCTGCCCGGCGGCGGCAGGCCCCTGCTCGTGTCCTGGCACGACAGCGGCAAGATCAGGCTGACGTTCGTCAACCCCGCCAGGCGCTCGTACCGCCATGTCCTGCTCGTCTACCCCACGATGAAGGGCGGACGGCCGACCTACACCGACATCGGCATCCATGCCGGGGGCATCGCCTGGTACGGCCAGAAGCTGTACGTTGCCGACACGCGCCACGGCGTCCGCGAATTCGACATGCGGCAGATCTACGACCTGGGCAAAAGCAAGGCCGGGTCCACCGATCATGCCGGACGGGTCGGGCTGCACGGCAAGAAGTACTACGGCCACGGCCACCGCTACGTGATAGCGCAGACGGGCAGCTGGCACTTCACGCGCGGCGAGACCAGCGGCAAATGCCACGGCTCGGGCCCGCTGCGCATGTCCTGGATCGCCATCGACCGCACCACGTGGCGGCACGCCCTCATCGCGGGCGAGTACTGCAAGCCGAAAGCGCCGCAGGGACGCGTGGTCACCTGGCCGCTTTGGGCGATGTCCGGGGCGGGCGCCGTCCATGCCGACTGGGCCGCCACGCTGCCGGGTGACAAGATCCAGGGCGGCGTCAGGACGCACGGCCGCTGGTGGTTCACCCAGGGCAGGGGCCAGAAGCGCGGACGGCTCCTCACGGCGTCCCGGGACTGGGACGGGTGGGGCAGCGTCGCCCGCCGCACCATCTCGCACGGCCCCGAGGACCTGTCCTGCTACCGGGGCCAGCACCGCATCTGGACGATCGCCGAACACGCCCGCAAGCGCGCCCTCTGGGGCTTCCCGGCCGACTCCTGCTCCTGACCACCGCGGACCGGGCCGGCGCGACGAGCTCCTCGCGCCGGCCCCCGGTCACGCGTTCACCTTCGTCCGGGGCCGGGCTCCGACCGCCCCGGCCGCCCGCTCGCGGCCGTGGCCGAGGGCGACCGCACCCAGCGCCAGCACGCCGAGTGCGGCGCCGATCCAGGCCGTGGACGCGAGCCCGGCGCCCGCGTCGATCGCGAGCCCGCCGAGCCACGGGCCCGCCGTGATCCCGATGTTGAACGCGACCACGTTCCCTGCCGCGACCAGCGTCGCCGAACCCTCTACCATCCCGAAGGCCCGTGAGTTGAGCGTCGGATTCGTCCCGAACCCGACAAGGCCGAGCAGGAACACCAGCGCCACCGCGGGCGCCGGAGACCCGGCGGTCAGCGCCAGCGCCACCGACACCAGGACGAGCCCGCCGAACCCCGCGTACAGGGTCGGGACGGCTCGCGTGTCGGCCGTCCGCCCGCCCGCCGTGATGCCGATGAGCGCGCCCGCCCCGTACAGGGCGAGCACCGCGGGCACCCACGCCTCCGCGATACGGGTCGTCTCCTCCAGCAGGGCGCCCAGATAGCTGAACGTGACCATGAGCCCGCTCGTGGCCAGGGCGATCGTCCCGTACAGCAGCCACAGCCTGGGGACGGCCACCGCGCGCAGCCCGTCCCGAATGCGCGGGACCTCGCCGTCCGGGCGTCCGGCGGGGATCGTCGCCGCCACCCCCGCCATCGCGGCCACCGACATCGCCGCGACCGCCCAGAACGCCGCCCGCCAGCCGAGATGCTGCCCGATGACCGTCCCGGCCGGGAGCCCCACGATCGCCGCGACCGTGAGCCCGCCGGCGACGATCCCCATCGCCCTCCCGCGCGCGTTCGCCGGGACGAGGCTGATCGCCGTCGCCGCCGCCACCGCCCAGAACCCGGCGTAGACGAACGCCCCCACGACACGCGTCGCGAACAGCACCCGATAGTCGGACGTGAGCGCGCCGATCACGTGGGTCGCGGCGAACGCGGCGAGGAAGGCCAGCAGCGCCCGCCGGTGCGGCCAGCGCCGCGTCAGGACGGCGAGCACCGGCGCGCCGAGGAGCATCCCGATCGCGAACGCCGAGATCAGCAGTCCGGCGTCCGGCACGGACACGCCGAGGTCGTCGGCCATGCCGGGCAGCAGCCCCGCCAGCATCAGCTCTGAGGTCCCCTGCGCGAAGATCGCCATCCCGAGCACGAAGACGGCCAGTGGCATCGATGTCGCCTCTCTGTATTGGACGGTTCAGTTCAAAATGTGGGCGTAGAAAAAGACGGGCCGATGCCCGTCGGCTGGCTTCAGATGGCGTCCATGGCGGTGTCGGCGATCGAGGTGAGCGTGCGCCTGTCGGCGCCGCCGCGGGCCACGACCCGCATGCCGCTGACCGTCGAGACGACGAAATGCGCCAGCGCCCGCGCGTCCTTGCCCCGGTCGATCTCCCCGGCGCGCATCCCTTCCTTGATCGCGGCGGTCAGCGCCGTCAGCCGCCGCCGCTCGTCCCGCTCAAGCCGCTCGGCGATCACCTCGTCGCGGGGCGCCAGCTCCACCATCGTGTTGACGACCAGGCACCCGGCCGGATCGCCCGGCACGGGTTCGACGGCCCACTCCAGGATCGTCCGCAGTCGCTCCCGCACCGGTCGGCCACCGTCCTCCAGGACCTGGATGATGTTGGCCGTCTTGATCTCCATGTAGCGGGCCAGGGCCTTTTCGAACAGGTCGTGCTTGCTCCTGAACGTGTTGTAGATGCTGCTGCGCCCGAGTCCGGTGGCGTTGCACAACTCCTGGGTGGAGGTCGCTTCGTAGCCGTCCGTCCAGAACGCCCGCATGGCGGCCTCGAGCGCCCGCTCCTCCTCGAACTTCCTCGGCCGCGCCATGCGCCCACCGTAACACGTTATGGACCGTACGATCCAATACGGGTCAGGCCGGCTCGTCGAGCTGGATGAGGCGCCGCCGGTTCCCGTGTGCCAGCACCGCCCGGCCGCGGGACAGCGAGCCGAGCAGGGCTTCCGGCACACCCCACAGTTCCGCCTCCTGGCCGCTGTAGCCCATCATCAGCGCGGGCGCCCCCGCCTCGTGCAACGCCCTGACCGGCGGGTCCAGAGGCTCGCCGAAGCCGAACTGAGGCCGGGACAGCACCAGATGGAGCCCGTACTCGCGGCTCGACGCCAGCATCGGAAGCAGCCGCGTGAGCGGATCGCCTTCCAGCAGCCTTCTGCGGTTCGCGACGAAGACGTAGGTCTCGGGGCCCCACCCGAGCGACTTCCGCGCCCTGGCGTTCCAGTAGGCCTCGTTCACGAACGAGGTGAACTCCTCGGTGGTGTCGGCGTACCGGACGCCCGGCGGATCCGCCGCGTCGTCGCCCGCGCGGAGCCGGCGTTGCGTGTCGAGGACGTAGATCAGCCTCTGCCGGTCCCGGTGCGACGCGATCTCACCGATCAGGAGGCGTTCCAATGCCGCTCTCCGCCGCCCGGACGGCCCGGTGATCAGCAGATGCCGGTCGGTCTCGAAGTCGAGCAGGACCCGCTCGCTCGTCTCGGCGTCGACGCCGATGGAGATCGGTGTGCGCGCGGCGGTCGTGGTGGTGGCCGGGTCGGCGTGAGCCGTGTCCTGGCTGAAGGTGACGGTGCGGCGGAACCGGTCGCGGAGGCCGGGGGTGCGTTCCCACAGGCGGCTCAGAACCGGGGTCTCGCCGTAAAGGACGACGACCGGATCGTCGCCGAATTCGTCCATGGCCATGCCGAGCGCAGTGCCGATCGCTGAGCGGTCGCGGTCCTCTCGGAGCGGCACGTCCGCCGCGACGTGGAAGAACAGCACCTTGCCGACGGCCGACCCGAACTGCTCCAGGACCGTCCCCACAGTGTTCATCAGGTCGAGATCGTGCGATGCCTCACTGGACGCCTCGATCGGGTCGCCCGTCGACACCACGCCCAGCTCACTGAGCAACTCCCCGTACAGCTGCGCGCACGCCGACATCGCCCGCGTGGGACGCCGTCCTTCGAACACCAGGTGGCGTTTCCCTGTGGCCGTGCCCGCCCGCCGGGACCGGATTTCCTCGTCCATGAGTTCCCCGAACACGCCGATGGCCTCGTGCCCGCCGCCGATCCGGACGAGCAACCCCTCGTACATGTTCAGCAGCCGTCCGAGCCGGGCGGGGAGTCCACCGAGCACGGCCGTGTCGTAGCCGGTCGACGGCGCGGGCTGCGACCGCCCCCGCACACGTTCGAGGAAGTTGTCGAGCGCGGATTCGTCGGGCTCTTGCGCCACGGTGAACGGACGCGGGGTGCCGCCTCCCGCCAGGAGGTACGCCGTCCGCTCGTCCACGAAGGGGAGGTTCGCCCGTCCGAGGACGCGCTGGAGTTCGGCGTGCGGCAGGGGGCTCGCGGCGATCCGCCATCCGAGGAGCGGCAGGAACCGGTTCCACGTCGTGGTGCTCTCCACAGTGGTCGACGTGAGCAGCAGCTGGACACCGAGCGACCTGCCCCGCTGTGCGAGCGAGAGGAGCGCCTCGCCCACCTCACGCCTGCTGGACGGAAAGGTCAGTGAGAGGTCCGCCACCACGAGCAGCCGCGGCGGGCTCGGCGGCGGTCTCGGCGCGTCCGGGGAGAGGAGTTCTTCCACCATGCTTTCGGGCGCTCCCTCTGCGGCCCGGGCGTCGAGTTCGTCCGTGAGGAATCTGATGAACTCCTGGAGCTTTTCCGGGCGGCCGAGCAATTCGTCTTCGGAGTAGACGACGTGCGGCAGCGCGATGGGATCCCCGAGCGGATGCTCGCCCAGACCCGCGAAGGCGAGAATGACCTCCGAGGGAGAGGACGTCGCGGCGAGCGCGAGCGTAATGGCGCGGACGACGCGTTGCCGGGCCTCGGTCTCGCCCACGACCAGCCCATGCGGAAGCCCCGACGAAAGGTCGAGCGGATAAAGGGAGACGGCATTCCCATCGGCGTCGTAGCCGACGACCGGATCCCGGGGCTCGGACGCGGGAAGCCCCCAGCTCTCCTCGAACCCTCCGCTCGGCCCGCCGCCGTTGAGCCCGAGCACGTCGGACGGGTGCGCGGGCGGGTGGACGGTGAGCCGGCGGGCGTGCGGTCCGCGCCGTCCCATCCGGGCCAGCAGGGGCCCGGCGACCGTCGATGGGATCTGAGCGGGATGGAAGGGAGCGGGCTCCGGCCACTCGTCCAGGAGCGTCGCACGGCCGCCGGTGAAGAAGATCTGCCATCTGGGCGGGGAATGGAACCCTGCCTCCACGGGGTGGCGCACGTACCGGAAGCCGAGGTCACGTCTCCTGCCGGACACCTGGCCGATGAACTCGCTCAGATCCGGCTCCGCGTCCGGGCGGCGGCGGTCGGCGCCGAGGATGACGACCAGCGCGGGCAACGGGTCGAGCCGGCGGCCGCGAGCGATGGCCGCCTGGTACTCGTCCCACGTCTTGACGTTGGCGTCCCTGAGGACCTTCTCGCGGCGCCGGCTTTCGCGCCTGAACAGCGATGAGATCGGGTCGTCATCTTCCGGGCCGACCATGTCGTCGTCGGTGAAGGCGATGTGGGGGAGCAGGTTCAGGCCGAGGTACGAGTCGCTCTCAGAGAAGTCGGAGCAGCCGATGAGGACGAAGGAGACCTGCTCCGGTGAGTGGTTGAGGGCCAGGCTCAGGAGAATCGTTCGGAGCACTTCGTGGACGGCGCTTTGCGGGCCGCGAAGCGTTCCGCCGGCCTCCAGCAGGCCGCGGGTCGCTCCGCGGGGCGGCCTCGCGCCGCGGAGGACGTCGATCGAGACCGTTTCGCCGTGGTCGTCCACGCCGATGGGGATGGGGCTCAGGGGGCGGTGGTCCCAGTCGTCGCCGAGCAGTTCGTCGACTGGTGTGCCGATGAGTTCCAAAAGGTCGGGCGCATCTGAGGTCGGCGGCTCCGGGACGAGGTGGGAGCGGGTTCGGGGGGTGAGGAGGGCGAAGTGGTCGGTGTCGGCGGTGAGGGTGACCGGGCCGCCGCCGGTGGGGAGGAGGGCGCGGAACCGGTCGGCGGACGTACCGGCGCGGCGTTCGATCTCGGCGGAGACGGCTTCGAGGACGCGGCGGGTGTGCTGGGCCTCGGGGCGGGGGAGCGTGTCGAGGAGGGCGTCGCGGGCGCCGGGCACGAACTCGTAGCGGACGCCCCCGGCCGGACGCAGGAGGCCGCTCAGCAGGACTTCGGCGAGCTGCCCGGGGCCCGAGCCGCCGAGGATGCGGTGCTGGATGAGGCGCATCACCGGCAGGGACGGGACGGAGACCGCGACGTGCGCGGCGAGTTCGGCCGCGCCCGGGGAGGCCGTGGCGAGGAAGCGGCGGACGCGTTCGCCGATCGGCAGTTCGCGCTCGCGCCGCACCGGGGCCGTCCCGGACGGGCGGGACGGGAACGTCGCGATGGCGGCGGGCTGCGGGTCCGAGCCGGAGACGAGCCGGGCCCAGGCGCCGAACCAGCGGGGCGCCGCCTCCAGGACGGGGACGGGGATCCCGGGCATGGCGGCACCGTCGTACGGGGTGAAGCGCAGGTCGGTGTTCGGCGCAGCCGGGCGGGGCAGGACGGCGACGCCGGGCGTGGCGGGGGCGGCCGTGCGCCGCCAGAGGCGTTCGGCGAGGGGCTGGAGGATCGCGGTCGGTCCGGTCTGCGCCCACCGGCGGACGGCCCGTGCGGCGCGCCCGTTCCACCAGTGCGGGCCGGAGCAGTCGGACAGGACGAGCACGGCGTGGCGGCCCGAGGCGTCCACCAGGGTGCCCGGGTCCTGGCGGGGGGCGTCGGGCGTGGCGGTGATGCCGCCGGTGGCGTCGAGATAGCCGAGATGGACGTCCTGGAACGCGCCCTGGCGGAGGAGCGCCTCGGTCAGCTCGCGGGCCAGGGGGCGCCAGAGCCGCATCGTCGGGCCCGTGTCGACGACGAGGCTCAGGCTCAGCCAGCGTTCGGGCGACGGGACGAGGACGGGCGTCCACAGGCGGGTCTCGGCGATGCGGGCGGCGGTCGCGTCCTCGTCCAGCTCGAAGCGGTGCCGGGACGGGACGCGGCGCTTCAGCGGCCGGAGCGCCCGCTGTACGCCGAGCGGGTCCGCCAGCATCGGCGCGGTCGGGACGAGCACCTCGGCCGCCTCGCCGGCCGGTTCGGCGCCGGGCGCGGGCCGCGGATGGAGCCGGGCGGGCGGCTCACCGGCGGGCGGCGCCGGCGGGGTGGGCGCGGGCGGTGCGGCTGGACGCGGAGGCCCGGCGGGCTCCTCGGGTTCCGCCGGCATGACCGGCGGGGACGGGGGCCGCGCCTCGGGAGGCGAAATGTGGCAGGCGAGCCACAGCATCTCGCTCAGCTCGCGCGCGTCCGGCGGCGGGCCGATGGCGGAGAGGGCGTCCCGGAGGCGGTCAATCGTCATCGATCGGCTCCGACAGGTACGGCATGATGCGGTCGGCCAGGGCCCCGCGGTCCTCGGTGTCGGCGTGGCGGCACAGGTAGACGGCGTTGAGGAGCTGGTCGGTCGCGAGGGTGCCGGACGTGGCGCGCTCGAAGAACCGGCGGACGAGGTCGTCGCTCTGGTCGGCGAGCGGCCCGAGGTGCTCGCGGACGATCGCCGACAGCTCCGCCTCGCCGGACGGCTGCCGCAGCTCGACGGTGACGCAGCGGCGCAGGAACGCGGGCGGGAACTCGCGTTCGCCGTTGCTGGTCATCACGACCAGCGGGAACGCGCGGCAGCGGACCGTCCCGGCGGTCACGGTGACGCGGGAGCCCGGCCCGTCGGCGGTCATGACGTCGGCGGACGGGTCCGCGCGGCGGGTCAGCTCCGGCAGCTCGTACTCGCCCTTCTCGAAGATCGTGAGCAGGTCGTTGGGCAGGTCGATGTCGCTCTTGTCGATCTCGTCGACGAGCAGGACGCGGGGACGTCCGTAGGGGAGCAGCGCGGTGCCGAGGGGGCCGAGGCGGATGTAGCGGCCGATGTCCTCCTCGGCGGACGCGTCGGCCCTGCCAGGCGTCTCGGCTCGTCCGGCGGCGTAGAGGCGGGTCATGGGGTCGTACTGGTAGAGGCCGTCGCGGAGCGTCGTCCGGCTGGTGATGGGCCAGTGCAGGACGGATCCGAGCCCCAGTTCGTGGGCCACCGCGTAGGCGAGCGTCGACTTCCCCGTACCCGGCGGGCCCGTCACCAGGAGCGGGCGACGCAGATACAGGGCGGCGTTGACCTGCTGCACGGCATCGTCGGACGGACGGTACGTCGTCGCCTGGTGCTCGTTACCCGAAGGCCCGGACGGGAACGGCAGGACGGGCTCGCCGTCGAACGCGCGCCAGGGCGGCGGAGGAGGCAACCGGTCGATGCCGTCGTGCGGGCGACGGCTCCCTGTGTAGAGCAGCCAGTCGGGCACCTAAACCTCCATGGCGAGCGGGGGATCGGGGAGCCGGGACGGATCGTCCCAGAGCAGCGTGAGGTCGCGGCCACAGTGCGGTTTGTCCTTGGGGGCGACGAGCGCCTCCTTGCGCAGGGCGAGCGCGACCTGGGGCAGGTCGCCGGGGTGTTTGTCGCCCACGGCGGCGGTCAGCTCGTCGAGGACGCGGTGCCCGCGGCAGTCGCCGTGGGAGGGCGCGTCGCAGGGCGTGCGCGTCCACAGCATGACGGGGATGCCGTTGTTGAGCGCGGCCGTCAACCGGCTCTTGACCGGACGCGACCCGTAGACGAGCACGCAGAAATCGACATGCGCCTCCAGCCAGTCCTGGAAGTCGCTGCCCTTGCGCGGCTCGTCGCAGGGGATCGGATGCGGGTCGCTGCGGCCCCGCGCGTTCAGCAGCTTCCAGCGGTGGTGGGCCTGGTCGCGGCGGATCGAGTCGGGGCGCAGCCGCTCGACGTCCCGGACGACGACCGGATACCGGCGCATCGGGATCTTGTTGCGGGGGTCGACGTACCACTGCTCGAACGGCTTGCCGAGCCAGCTCTCCGGCACCGCGAACTCGATCATCCACGCGTGCCCGAACAGCGCCGGCGCGAGCGCGGACACGCCCGCCTCGACCGCCGCCCGCACCCGCCGCTCCGGGACGCGCACGGTCGGACTGGACGGCCCCTCGGCCCCGTCGATCCAGGTGTGCACGGTGACGTCGAAGGCGTTGTCGAACGTCACCCGCTCCAGCCGGACGATCACCGACGCGGGCTCCGGACGCGGCGGGGCCCCCGCACCGGCCGCCGCACCGGGCAGATGCCGCGCCGACCAGCCACTGAGCCGCTGCCGCCGCGCCTCGGGCAGGTGCCGCCCCAATGCCGCCACATACCGGGCGAGCCGGTCCTCCGCGAACCCTTCCGCGACATGCCGCACCGACGCCCACGCGGATCGGAACTCGCCGAGCGGCGGGCGGCCGACGGCCCGTTCCAGGTCGGCGCCGAGCGGTTCGGTGAAGCGCACACCGTCCAGCAGCTCCCGCAGCTCCCGCCGCGCCCCCGGGGTCGTCCAGCGGAGCGGGAGCAGGTCGTCCAGCTCCTCCCAGTGCGCACGGAGGCTGGTGACGGGCAGCATCCAGCCGAGTTCGGCGCGGTCGCCGTGGCGGAGCTCGGCGTTCGTCACCATGCCGATGACCTCGCCCGTCGACGTGTCGTACACGGCGGACCCGCTGAACCCCTCCTCCAGCCATTCGCCCGCGCCCGTCTTGAGCTCCCACCACTCCTGCCGCATGCCGCGGTACGGGGACGTCGTCACGGCCGCGTGCCGCTCGTTCTGGTCGTGCCGCCTGGGGAAGCCGCAGACGCCGAACGTCCGGCCGGCCGCGGTGCGCTCGTGCAGGTCGTCGGGTGCGGCCAGCCGGGCGGGCGCGTAGGGCACCGGCTCGTCCAGTTCGAGGACGGCGACGTCGCCGGTGTCGCCCTCCCGCCGCCAGCCGCCGCGCCATACGACCCTGGCGGGCAGCCCTTCGCGGAGCCCGGGGAACCCGACGTGCGCCTCGTCCCGCTCATGAACGGTGTGCGCGCAGGTCAGCAGCCGTGTCGCGGTGACGAGGAACGCGGCGCCGAGCTTCCCGCCCGCCGGATGGCCGACCCAGGCGCGCCACTGCCAGTCGTCCACGTCCGGTTACGCCTCCCCTGGGGCTCCGGTTCCCGTTCCCGGCCGGCCCCAGCTCATCTTGACCTTGAGGTGCCCTTCGACGGACGTCTTGGCGATCACGGCCCCGGCCGCCGCGTTCAGCTTGACGCCGAACTCCAGCTCGACCGCGTCCGGGTTCAGCTCGCCGCCGCGCAGCGCCGCGAGCGCCGTCTCCGCCGCGTCCCGGACGTGCTGGAACGCGTCCTCGAACTTCCCGGCGGCGTCGTGGATCATCCCGCCCGACCTGGACACCGACGAGAACCCGGGTTCCCGGTCGTCGGTCTCCACGACGATGGTCCCGTGCTCGGTCTGCCAGCGCACCAGTTCGTTCACGTCCGCCCCCTCGTCACGGAAATCTATCAAGATCATGCGGTGTGTGATGCTTTGCTGGGAACCGCTGCCCCGGCCACAGGAGGACAGGATGATCACCGTCGACCAGGTGCGGGCGCTCACCCGGACGCTTCCGCGCACGTCCGAGCATCTGATCAGGGACCAGGTGAAGTTCCGCGTCGGCGCGATCGTCTACGTCGCCTTCTCCCAGGACGAGACCGTGATGGGCTTCGCGTTCCCCAAGGAGGAGCGCGCCGCGCTGATCGAGTCGGAGCCGGAGAAATTCCACCTCCCGCGCGAATCCGACCTGCGCTTCAACTGGGTGCACGCCTGGACGGAGGCGCTCGACGAACCCGAAATGCGGGAACTGGTCGTGGACGCGTGGCGCATGGTCGTCCCGAAGAAGGTCGCCGCCGCCCGCCTCGGCCTCTAGCGCGCTTAAGTGCGGCTCAACGCCATCAAGCGCCGTTCAGTGCGGCGGCGGCATCGGGTCGATCGCGTTGCCCGCGCTGCATCCGCCTTCGCCGGGCATGCGCTGGATTCTCGGCGGTGACCACACGGCCGTCCGGCCGGGCGCGACGCGGGCCAGGACGCAGTCGAGCGCCCCGGACAGGTACGGCCTCACCGACAGCACGACGCCCACAACGGCGCCCCGCGTCATGAACTCGACGCGGACGGCCGGGTCGAGGCGCAGCGCCGCGACGGCCGCACGGACCTCCGCCTCGTCCGCCGCGCCCGCGGCCGGGACGCGCGGCAGCGCCCTCTCCAGCCGTCCGGACGGGATCTCCGGCGTCTTCGGCCACGGCGTGAACCTGATCGGCTCGCCGCGCGGGCAGGACACCTTTCGCGGCGTGTCGTCCCATTCCGTGTGACGGTTGAACCGCAGTTCGAAGCACCGTTTCACGGTGACCGTCCCGGTGTCGGGCCAGTCCTCGGGAGCGGAGCCGGACGTCCGGACCACCACCAGGACGCCTTCCGGCGTGCCCGTCGAGGCGCCGCCCACCCGCATGACGTCGATCCCGTCGAGGTCGGCCGCACGGTGCCCCATGTCCTGCGCGGACCACACACGCCCGCCGTGCAGGGCGTTCCCGACCCGGCGGGCCTTCTCCCGGGCGTCGTCGGCGGCCCGGTCCTCGACCGACGTCCCGGGGACGCACCCCGTGATCAGCAGGCCCACCAGGACGATCATGATTCGGCGCATGGGCTCATGATCGAGGTGCCGGACCCCGGGCGGTATCCGCGTTCGTACTCAGTTCGCGGTGGCGGGCTGCGGTTCCTTCTCGTCCGGGGTCTCCCTGACCGGCTTGGCCTTCGACCGGCCGGACGGGACGCTGCGTCCCCATGCCATCGCCGCCGCGAAACACGCGAACGGCAGCGCGGGCAGGAGGTACCGGTAGTCGAAGTCCACGGTGATGGGCGGGACGGCTAGAAGAGTCACACTCGACGTCCAGAACAGCGCCGTCCGCGCGCGCGCCCGCCGCCACACGATCCCGGCCGCCCCGGCCAGCAGGACGACCCCCAGCACGGTGCCGGGCACTCTCACGTGCTCCTGGTAGCCGCGCATGACACCCGCGTACGGGTCCACTATGTGGGTGCGTCCCGTGCCGTGCGAATACTCGCGAACGACCGTCCGCCGGTCGCCTCCGCCGAGCACGGGCAGGTCCGGCTTGAACGCGGTGGGCTTCGTCGGGAAGTGGTACCTGGCCTCGGTGCCCACGGTGGGGTACTGGCTGCGGTTCCACGAGAACGTCCGGACGAAGAAGTCGTACGACACCACCCGCGCGTAGTCGAGCGGCTGGTTCCGGATCGCCCACAGCGCGAACCGCTGCGCGTCCGCGTTGGTCTTCGCGTCGAACGCCTCGCCGTTCGTCCACCCGGTCGGCGAGCCCTCCCGCCAGATCTGGTGGGACGAGGCAGGCCGGTCGTCCTTCGGCCCCCGGGGGCAGAGGCGGGCGATGTCCGGGGGCGGCGTGAACGCGTCGCAGTCGGCGAACGCGGCCGTCCGCCCCCACAGGAAGATGCCGTCCACCCCGGTCATCCCGAAGCGGCCGTGCTCCTGCTGGAACCACGTCGCGTAGGCCCCCACCGGCAGGAGGAACGCCACCGCGAGCGCCGCATGCGCGGGCCACCGCGTCCGGCGGACCAGCAGATACAGCACCGCGATCAGGAACAGCGGCACCCCGACCGTCCGCGTGACGGCCGCCACGCCGAGCAGCGTCCCCACGAGCGCCGCCCGCCGCCACCCCGTCGCGCCGGGCCTCGCCAGCAGCAGCATCGCCCCGAACGCCAGGACGGTGAACAGCGTGTCCGACAGCAGCAGATGCTCAAGCTCGATCTGGTACGAGTCCAGCAGCAGCGGCGTGACGGCCAACGCCGCCCACACCCGCCGCACGTCGAAGTCCCGTACCAGCATCCGGTACCCGGCCACCGACAGGCCGATGATCGCCGCATGGTGCAGGACCGTCACCAGCGCCAGGCTGTGGAACGGCTTCAGCGTCCACAGGAAGATCCCGTAGCCGGACGGCCGCAGCGGGTGCGGAAACGGCTCATTGGCGATCCGGACGAAGTCGTAGCTGTCGTTGAACCACAGCACGCCCTGGAAACCCAGCGTGGTGATCACGCGGAGCACGACGCCCGCGACCAGCACCACCGCGAACAGCCGGTTGCCCTTCACCGCGGCCATGGCCTTCGGGAGCCGGTCGGCCAGAGGGGAGAGCGACACCGGGGACCCTTACTGCAGACGGGCGGTGGAATCCTGCGTTCCCGCGGCGACCGGGGATCGGCCGCGTCACGCCGGGGGCGGGGACCCTGGCTCGGCCACGTCCCTCCGCCCACGCATCGGCCGCGATCCTACCAGCGCGTCCACCGCCCGCTCTCCGGCCGCTCTCGACACTCTGGTCAGTAGCCCATCGCCTTGCGGACGTCCGTGGCGATGGCCTCGTCGATCCGTCCGTCGGGGGCGCCGCCGACGCCGATGCCCACGATCGGGAAGCCCTTGTCAATGATCGGGACGCCGCCCGGGAGCACGAGGGTGCCCGGGATCTGCTTGATCGTCTCGTTCCCGGTCAGGGCGCTGGTGGGCCGGCCGAACGCCACGGCGGTGTAAGCCTTGCGCTTGGCCGACTCGTAGGTCTGCGGGCCCGCCTTCTGCGTCCTGAGGAACGAATCGAGCCGTTCACCCCGCACCCCCGATCAAGATCAAGTTAAAGTGATCATGGAATTCGGGACAGAACCCCCCGCCGGCGGGGGTCCCCCGGGACCGCACGTCCGGTTCTGCGCCCACTTCCGACGCCCTGTCATCGCATGGAAGGGAATTCGGGTGAGGCGCTGGAGAACAGCCCTGATCGGAGCGGCCGCGCTGGCCGCCCTGCTCGCCCCCGCACCGGCGGCCGCGGCCGACCCGGGCGGGACCACCAAGACCGGCCCGGGCGGGACCGCCAAGCCGTCGCGGCCCGCCGCCAGCATCGGCCACAGCAAGATCAAAGCGTCCGCGCGCGGCGCGGCCGCCGACCACACGGTCACGATCCGCGGCATCGACATCGACGGGACCCCCGTCGCGCCCCTGGCCACCCTGATCGACCCGGCGTCCGGCGCGGAGTACCCGCTGACCCAGGCCGGGGACACCCTCACCGCCCTGGTCCCGGCCGGGACCTACGACCTGACCGCCATCGTCCTCACCGGCGACCCCGCCAACCCCAGGGACCTGGCCCTCTACGGCAACCCGGCGCTGTCGGTGAGCGCCGACGCCGACATCACCATGGACGCCCGGACGGCGACGGAGCTGAAGGCGGTCAGCCCGTCCACGACCGCCACCGAGGTCAACAGCCACGCCCAGCTCGTGCGGACGATCGCGGGGCAGCAGATCTCGTCCACGATCACCGGCACCCCGACGACGAGCCTGCGCGCCTGGCCGTCGGCCGCCACGACGCGTCCGTACCACTTCCTGTACGTGGAGAGCCAGTCCGAACCGCTGACCACCCAGCCCGCACCGCGCGTCTACAACCTGGCGTTCCCGACGTCCGGCCGCATCCCGGCCACGCTGACGTTCACCGCCGCCCCGGGCAGCCTGGCGCTGGTGAACACCACCTACGCGTCCCAGGGAGTGCCGTCCAACGGCGTCGGCCCGCACTCCACGATCGTCGACTTCGAAGGCATCGGCGAATCGGTGATGGGCCTCTCGCACGCCGCCACCGCGCCCAGCGCGCAGCGGATCTACTACACGGCCGACGGCGTGACCTGGAACGGGAACTTCTTCTACCAGACCGCCAACGTCCAGATCGCCCAAAGGCACACGAGGCAGCAGGACTACGCCCCCGGCGCCACCTACGCCGAGACGTGGAACAAGGCCGCGTTCGGGCCGACGATGAAGACGGGGCACGGTCAGGGACTGCTGCTGGCCCGCCCGCTGATCGCCGACACCGGCACCCCGTTCCACGAGAACTTCGGCGGCAACTACTCGAACGGCACCACGGGCACGCTCACCCTCTACCGCGACGGCCAGCTCGTCGGCCAGAGCACCAACCCGCTCGCCGGAAACTGGGACGTGCCTGCCGAGGCCGCCACGTACCGGCTCGACCTGTCCCTGCAGCGCTCGGTCGGCTGGTCCAACTACGTGTCGAGCATCGACGCGCGCTGGACCTTCCCGTCCGCCGAACGCCCCGGTGACCCGTTCGAGGACCAGCGCGGACTCCTCCAGCCGCGCATCACCGGCGACTACGACAGCACCGGCCGCGCCCCGTCAGGCGTCACGTTCCCGCTGGACGTGGTCGTCGAGCGCGCCCCGAACGGCTCCGCGGTGACCTCGGCGACGCTGGAGGCGTCCTTCAACAACGGCGCCACCTGGACCACCGTCGCCCTGACCCCCAACGGCACCGACCGCTGGACGGCCAACGTCGCCCACCCGACCACCCACAACGGCTACGTGGCCCTGCGGTTCAAGGCCGCCGACGGCTCCGGGAACGCGGTCCAACAGACCGTGACCCGCGCCTACGGCCTCCGCTGACCCACCGCGGTCCCGGGCCCCCGCCCCCGGGACCGCGCTCACCCAC
>NZ_VCKW01000164.1 GCF_005889715.1 Actinomadura soli | reverse complement strand
AGCACGCCGCCAGCGTTCGTCCTGAGCCAGGATCAAACTCTCCATTAAGGCCCAACGACCAAGACAGAGGGGCGAACCCCCACCTCAGCCAAACCATGGAAACAATCCCAGCACCACAACCCCCCACGAATGAAGGGTTGCATTGCCTCAAAGAAATCCCCGACCACCCCACCAAAAGCAAGGCGGCCGCGGGGACGGCCCAGCCAAAAACGACCGGACCGTATAAAGGCACTGGCTTTTAACACGCTGTTGAGTTCTCAAGAAACGGACACCCACCGCGCCGACCGCCCGCTTCCGCGGGCCCCGGCTCCGGGGCAACCCTTCTAATTTACCCGACTCGCCGCCGTTGTCAAGCCGATCAGCGAAGATCTTTTTGACGGAGGCGGAGACGAACCGAGTTCCCACACCACAACGAACCCGCAGGCGAAAAACCCGCCAAGATCGCTTCATGGGAGGAGCCCTACGGGCCGGCCACCTTCCGGCGTCCTGCATCCCGTCCTAGGCTGTGCAGACCATCTTACCTCAGTCCGAGCGCCGCTCGAACCGTTTCTGAGGCCCGCTTTCCCCGAGACCGGCCGCCTGGCGGCGTCCCGCGTCCCTTGGGGCAGCAAGAACATTAAGGTCCTCGGCCTGGGCCGTCAAATCGCTGACTCCTGTCCATCCTGACGCTTCGTCCCATGGAGTACCGGAGGTTCCCCTGGGCTCCGTATTCACCGGTCACGTGGTGCTCTGGAACCCGGCCTCTCTGGAGGAACCGTGCCCGCCGCCATTCGCGCTTCGGCGGAACGCCTGGTGGTCGCCGCGACGATGGGGCCCACTATCCACGACGTCCATGCCTGGCGGTTCATGGTCGTGCCAGGGCTGATCGAAGTGCGGCCGATCTCCTCAGGCACCGGCCGTTGTGCGAGCCTCTGGACGGGTCCTGCATCTGAGCATCGGGGCGGCCCTTGTGAACCTGCGTCTGGCCACCGCTCAGTTCTCTGCATGAGGCGGTGGTCCATGCCGGACGTCCATCAGTGCTCGCGGCAGTCCGGCTTGCGGGCCGTCACCGGATCACGTGTTGAGGAGCGGCTCTTCTGTGCCGCTTCTCTTCGGGCCTTCACCACCGACCGGCCGACGGCTGGAAACGGCCGGGGGTTGCCGTCGTCAACGAGCTGGGAGGGGCGGCGAAGCTGGAGGTGTGTCGCTTCACTTGCTGCCTACCGCACATGGGACGGCGAGTCAGCGGGCGGTACTGGCTACCTACGGTGACTCTTCCTCCGAGTGGCTTCGGGCGGGACAGGCTCTCCAGCGTCTTCTGCTGGTCGGCAGGGCCCGCGGTTGCCAACCCGTGGACGTCCCTGGAGTAGAGGGCGGGACGCAACCGGGTGAAGTGCCACATGTGGTCGTCGAGGACGTGTGCTCCCGCCTACTCCAACCGTCGGTAGGTCGACAGGACGAAGGACAGGGGCGCTGGGAGCGGGTCGGGTAGCCGCACCAGCCGTTCCTGGAGCTGCTCGGCAGGGACGTGGTGTGCGCTTGGCCCCATCCCGACGAGCGTGACGATCTCCTCGTGGGTCAGGACGGCCTCGGTCTCCAGTTCCTGGCGCGAGTCCAGCTTGAAGTATCCGGCGAGTGCGGCGTCCGTGCGTTCGGTCTTGCGCTTGTCGATCGAGAGGAGTCCGAGCGACTCGACGAGCGGGCCGAGGTGCCGGGGCGAGGGCGTCACCGTGAAGAGGAGCCCGTCGTCGCTGAGGACCCGGTGGAACTCCGCGGCGTTGCGGGGTGCGAAGACGTTGATGACGGTGTCGGCGGCGCCGTTCCGCAGGGGCAGCGGGCGCCACAGGTCGGCGACGACGGCGCCGGCGCGGGGATGCGCCTTGGCCGCGCGGCGTGCGGCGTGTTTGGAGATGTCGAGGGCGAGGCCGACCGCGTCCGGTGAGCGGTCGAGCGTCCGGCTCAGATAGTGCCCGGTTCCGGCGCCCGCGTCGAGGACGAAGGACGGGCGGGCGCGTGAAACGCTCCAGGCGAGCCGATCCGCCGGTATCGCGAAGTGGCCCGCCCTGAGGAACTCGTCTCGCGCGCGGACCATCTCGGGGGTGTCCGCCGTTCCCGGACGGGCGTTGCCGGGCAGCAGGTTCGCATACCCCTGCCGCGCGATGTCGAAGGTATGCCCGCCGGGGCAGAGCAGTCCGCGGTCAGCCAGTTCGAGATCCGCTCCGCACACGGGGCACACCAGGTATTGGACGACATCGGCGAGCACCCGTCCATCATCCTGCATGATGGCCGCGGAACGGGCGGTACCGCACGGTTCTTTGCCGTCGCGCCGTCCACGCGCCGTCCGGTTGTCAGCGGCGCTTCCCGGGCGGGCAACCCATCACGGCTGGTGAGGCGCCGCTACTGGCCCCGGTTCAGGACTCGGCGCGGCGCCGGACGTCCGCCATGTCGAGCCCTCTGACCTGCTCGATCACGTTCTCCAGCACCGACTCGGGGAGCGCGCCCGGCTCGGCGAAGACGATCATGCCGTCGCGGATGGCCATCAGGGTCGGGATCGACCGGATCCCGAAACGCTCCGACAGCTCCGGCTCGGCGTCGGTGTCGACCTTGGCGAAGGTGATGTCGTCGTGCTTGCCCGCCGACCTCTCGAACACGGGCGCGAACCTCTTGCACGGTCCGCACCACTCCGCCCAGAAGTCGACCAGGACGATGCCTTCGGCCTGGGCGACCTCATCGAAGTTCTTCACGGTGAGTGTGACCGTCGCCATGTCGGTTTCTCCTCAGTCGGGGTATCAGGACCTAGAGCGGCTAACAGGTTCGCAGTATTCCCCACCCGGGAATCACAGAGCGGTAATTAGCGTTCTCCTCTTAGGGAGATCGCACCGGAGAAGGGTCAGGATGGCTGCAACCCGTACCAAGGGCGACAGGGTCGACGTCCCCGACAAGGACCTCGTCGGGGCATACCTGGACCGGATCGGCCGCACCCCCCTGCTCGACGCGCAGGAGGAGGTCGATCTGGCCAAGGCGATCGAAGGGGGCCTGTACGCCGAACAACTCCTCGAGGATGGGAACGTGCCCAAGGGCGTGTCCCGCGAGGAGCTGGAGGAGCTGACCTCGGCGGGGCTGCGCGCGAAGCAGCGCTTCGTCGAGGCCAATCTGCGCCTCGTGGTCTCGATCGCCCGAAAGTACCCGACCGACTCGTTGCCCCTCATCGACCTCATTCAGGAGGGGAACCTGGGGCTGATGCGCGCGGTGGAGAAGTTCGACTACCGCCGCGGCTTCAAGTTCTCCACGTACGCGACATGGTGGATCAGGCAGGCGATCGGGCGCGGGCTCAGCCATACCGCCCGCACCATCCGGCTGCCCGTCCATGTCGAGGAGGAGCTTTCGCGGCTGCGCCGCGCGGAGCGGCAGCTGGGCCGTGAGCTCGGCCGGGAGCCGACGCGCGACGAGCTCGCCGGCGTGCTGGGCGCCGACGCCGACCATGTGGACGAGCTGCTGCGCTGGCGGCGCGACCCGGCGAGCCTGGACGCGACCGTCGACGACGCCGGCGAGACGTCGATGGGCGACCTGCTCGAGGATCCGGACGCCGTGACGCCGGAGGCCGAGATCCTCGCGCTGGACGACATCGAGGGCCTCGGGCGGCTCCTCGAACGGCTCCCGGAACGCGAGTCCGCGATCCTGCGGGCCCGGTTCGGGATGGACAGCGGCCAGCCGCTCTCGTACGCGCAGATCGGTGCCCGGTACGGCCTGAGCCACAACCGGGTGAGGCAGATCACCGACCGTTCGCTGCGGCGGCTGCGGCAGCTGGCGAACGAGGCCGACCTGAGCGGCCGCCGGACGCTGGCGGGCGGGCCGGGCTCCTCCGCCGAGCGCGTGCGCACCGCGGCAGGTAGCCGGGCGGCCTGAGCGCAGACCGGCGACTCCCCCTGAACGACGAAACTCCCCCTGAACGACGAAACGGACGGCCCCGCAGACCCCGGGGCCGTCCGTTCGTGTCTGCCGCCCACCTCTTCGCGTCCGGTCGTTCGTGCCGGCGCGTGCCCGGTTTGTGGCTCCGTCCGTCGGCTGGCGATGCGTGTTCGTGCCGGGTCTTTAGTCTGTGCGTGCCGGGTCTCTGCGTGTGCGCGCCGTTCCTCTGCGTGTTCATTCCGTGGCCCGCTGCATCGTGTCTCCGCTTGTTCGCGCCGAGTTTCCGGTTCTGGCCGCCGCTGCACTTGGACAGGTCGTCCGGCAGGCTCGGGCGTGCCATAGCCTTTCAGCGTGAGTACACCCGCCATCGGGGACCTGGACGCCTGGCGCGACCTCCCCGCCCTCCAGCAGCCCGACTGGGACGATCCCGACGAGGTCCGCGCGGTCGCGGCCGAGCTGGCGGCGCAGCCGCCGCTCGTCTTCGCGGGCGAGTGCGACCAGCTCAAGGCGCAGCTCGCGGACGTCGCGCGCGGTGAGGCGTTCGTCCTTCAGGGCGGCGACTGCGCCGAGACGTTCGAGGGATCGAACGCCGACGCGGTGAAGAACAAGCTGAAGACGCTGCTGCAGATGGCGGTCGTGCTCACCTACGCCGCCAGCGTGCCGGTGGTGAAGATCGGCCGGATGGCGGGGCAGTTCGCCAAGCCGCGGTCGAAGCCCATGGAGGTCCGCGGTGGGCTGGAGCTGCCCGCGTACCGGGGCGACGCGGTGAACGGGCTCGGGTTCGACGCCGCGTCCCGCCGCAACGACCCGAACCGGCTGCTGAAGGCGTACCACTGCTCGGCGGTGACGCTGAACCTGTGCAGGGCGTTCACCAAGGGCGGGTACGCCGACCTGCGGCAGGTGCACGCCTGGAACCAGGACTTCGTGGCGCAGAGCCCGGCGGGGCGCCGCTACGACCGGCTCGCGGGCGAGATCGACCGCGCGCTGACGTTCATGAAGGCGTGCGGGGCGGACCCCGACGAGTTCCACGACGTGGAGTTCTACTCCAGCCACGAGGCGCTGCTGCTGGAGTACGAGCGGGCGCTGACCCGTATCGACAGCCTCAGCGGCCTGCCGTACGACGTGTCGGCGCACTTCCTGTGGATCGGGGAGCGCACCCGGCAGCTGGACGGCGCGCACGTGGAGTTCCTGCGGCACATCCGCAACCCGATCGGGGTGAAGCTCGGCCCGGCGACGTCCGCCGACGACGCCATCGCGCTGATGAAGCGGCTGAACCCGGATCACGAGCCGGGGCGGCTGACGTTCATCACCCGCATGGGCGCCGGGCGGATCCGCAAGGCGCTGCCGCCGCTGATCGAGAAGGTGCACCAGAGCGGCGCCCCGGTGGCGTGGCTGTGCGACCCGATGCACGGGAACACGTTCGAGGCGCCGAGCGGCCACAAGACGCGGCGGCTGGACGACGTCCTGGACGAGGTGGCCGGGTTCTTCGAGGTCCACCGGGCGCTCGGGACGCATCCGGGCGGCATCCACATCGAGTTCACCGGCGACGACGTCACCGAGTGCGTCGGCGGGGCGCAGGGGCTGGCGGAGGCCGATCTGCACCAGCGCTACGAGACGGCGTGCGATCCGCGGCTCAACCGGGGCCAGTCGCTGGACCTGGCGTTCATGGTGGCGGAGCTGTACCGCAAGTCCGGCTGATCACCAAGTCCGGCCGATCATCGCGTCCGGGACGCGAAGTCTTCCGCGACGGCACGTTCCAGGGGCGAAACACGACTCCGGCGGGGCGTCAGATGTCGACTTCGGCCCAGACGACCTTGCCTCCGGTGACAGGGTCGGCGCCCCAGGAGTTCGCGAAGCGGTCGACGATGAACAGGCCGCGGTGCGACTCGTCCAGCGGGCCGGGGACGGTCAGCCGCGGCAGTTGGGCCGCGCGGTCGCGTACCTCGACGCGGATCCGCCCGGTGCCGCGCAGCAGCCGCAGCTCCAGCGCCGTCCCGGCGTGCCGGACGGCGTTGGCGACCAGCTCGGCCACGATCGCGGTGACGAGCTCCTCGCGGTCCATCAGGGCCCAGGTGCGCATCGTGCGGGCGGCCAGGCGGCGCGCGTACTCGACCGCCTCGGTCTGGGGCGCGGCCCGCAGTGTCGTCTCGGTCATCGGGTCGGTCACCCCGCCCGCTCGCCGTTCTTCATCGCGTTTCCCTCACCGTCCATCGGCGGGAGCCTCCTCCGCGGGGCCTTCGATCAGGAAGCGGTCGAGCCCGGTGGTCCGCAGCACGTTCTCGACCCGGCCGTAGGCGCCGGTGACGGTCAGCGTGGCGTTCTGCGCGCGCGCGTGCTTGTACGCCCGGACGAGGACGTTCAGACCAGAGGAATCGCAGAAGTCGACCGCCGTGAGGTCGACGACGACCGCCCGCTCACCGGCGTCCACGAGCTCGGTCAGCCGGGACCGCAGCTCGTCGGAGGAGTGCAGGTCGATCGAGCCGCGCGCGGCGATCGTCGCGCGGCCGTCCTGTCGTGTCGTGTGCAAGGCAAGCCCCACGCCACCCCACCTTACCGATTGTTGGTCTCCATCATGACGCCCGCAGAACGATGAGGGCAACGTCGTCGTTGGACGGCTCGGGCCCGAAGTCGCGCACGGCGCGCTGGATACGGGCGGCGACGGCGCCCGCGCTCAGCCCGGTGCAGCCGGCGAGGAGGCGCTCGAGCCCGTGGCCGTCCCCGAGCAGCCGGTTGCCGGAACGGCGTTCGGTGACGCCGTCGGTGACGCAGAGCAGGACCTCTCCGCGCCGCAGGTCGACCGTGTCTGTGTGGAACTCGACGCCGTCGAACACACCGAGCAGCGGCTGCGGCGAGGCGGCCTCGCGGACGCCGCCGTCCGGGTCGAGGATCAGCGGCGGCGGGTGGCCGGCGCTGGTCAGCCTGATCGTCACGCCGTCGCGGCTGCGGCGGGCGGCGATCTCGCCGTGCAGCAGGGTGAGCAGCCGCCCGCGCTCGCCCTCGCCGAGGATCAGCCGGTTGAGGCGGGCGAGCACGGCGGGGACGGACATGTCCTCGGCGGCGAGGATGCGCAGGGCGTGCCGGGCGAGCCCGGTGACGGCGGCGGCCTCGGGGCCGGTGCCGCAGACGTCGCCGATGGCGAACCGCCAGCGGGACGCGGGGGCGGGGGTGCCGGGCCGCAGCCCGCTCTCGAAGACGTCGTAGAAGTCGCCGCCGACCTCGCTGCCCTCCCCCGCGGGCTCGTACACCACCGCGACCTCCATGCCGGGGATCTCGGGGATGCCGGGCGGCAGGAGGCTGCGCTGGAGCGCGCTGCTCATGGCGGTCTGGGCGGAGAACAGCCGCGCGTTGTCGACGGCGAGGGCGGCGCGGCGGCTGAGCTCCTCGGCCAGCTCGATCGCGCTGCGCGGGAACCGGTCGCCGGACGGGCGGCCGATGACGATGGTGCCGATGCGGCGGCCGCGGGCGATCAGCGGGAACGCGTAGACCTGGTCGGCGGCGGTGTCGCCGGCGGCGGCCCGCACGTCGTCGGGTGCGGTGGCGAGCCCGCTCCACGGGCCGGGGACGTCGGTCGGCGGGGCGGCGCCCGCGTGTTCGAGCAGCTCGCGGAGGCCGTCGGCGCGGTTCTCGTCGGCGTGCCACACGTACGCGAGCCGGTCGGGCTCGGCCTCGGTGACGGTGTAGACGGCGCACCAGGTGGCGAGGCGGGGCACGACGAGCTGCGCGACGAGCGCCATCGTGCGCTCCTGGTCGAGGGTGCCCGCGAGCAGGTCGCTGGCCTCGGCGACGAAGCTGAGCCAGCCGCGCCAGGACCGTTCCAGTTCGCCGACCCGTGCCTTCTCCAGGGAGAGCGACATCTCGTCGGCGAGGCGGCCGAGCCGGACCCCGTCGGCCTCGGCGAAACGGCCGGAAACGGACGAGACGGCCACCACGAGCCCGGTGAGGCGTCCCTGGGACTCCAGCGGCGCCGCGGCCAGCGACCGGGCCTGCAGGGCGGCTGCGGTCGGGTCGGAGGCGTCGGCGGCCACCCAGGCGGAGCCGGCGCGGGCGGCGGGGCCGAGACCGGCCACCGACAGCTCGCCGAGGGGCATCTCGGCGGCGGTCCCGGCGGACGCTCCCATGATCAGGCGGCCGTCGCGCTCGGTCAGCAGCACGGCCGCGCCCTCGGCGCCGAGGACCTCCCGGACGGTGGCGACGCCGTCCTCCATGGATTCCAGGGCCGCCGGGGAGCGCAGGAGGCGGTCTCCGGCGACGGGGACCTCGCCGACGCCTTCGGCGAGCCGGCCGTCCCTGGCCTGGCCGCCGGGGCCCGCGCCGTCACGGGACGCCTCGCCCCCGCCGTCGCGCGCGATGCGCTCACGGGCCCACAGGCGGGCGGCCTCGCTCCTGGCGGCACGGCCGCCGGGAGGTTTGCCGGGAAGCCCGGCGGGCTTGGCGACCTCGGGGACCGAATCGGGCTCGGCGTCCTGCCCGGTCAAGGCGGAGGCGGCGGAGGAGGCGCCGGGCCGGGGCAACCGGAACCAGACGCCCTTGGTGCGGCGGTCGTAGGAGACGCCCCAGGACGCGGCGAGGCGGGAGATCGACGGCAGCCCGCGCCCGCTGGAGGCGGTGACGCCGGGCATCTCGATGCCCCGGGTGGGATGCCGGTCGCGGACCTCGATCCTGACGTCGCCCTCCTCCAGGTGGCAGGAGACCTCGAAGGACGTACCGGCGTAGGCGATCGCGTTGGTGGCGAGTTCACTCGTGGCGAGGACGGCGTCGTCGGCCACCTCGTCCATGCCCCAGTCGGCGAGCACCTTGCGGACGAACCGGCGCGCGTCCGCCACCGCCGCGGCGGCGGACGGGAAGGTCGCCGACGCCGTCTGCCGATCCAACTGCCGTCCCTCGTTCGAAGCGTCACTAACCTGGTCTGGCCATCGTGTCAGACTGACCGGCCGCGCGACCGCGAGAGCCGACAACCGAGGTGCGGAAGCATGCGTCCGGCTCGGCGTGCGGCCCATGCCACAACACGACAGACCGTAACACGAAGGCTACAAGGACGGATGCACGGTCATTGCCGTCCGTTCACCGCCGCGTGAAGGCCGGTCCAGTGCTGCACGGCGACGTAGAGTACAGGTGCGGCCAGAGATGGCCCGGGGAAGGAGTCCGTGTCATCCGGGCAACCGCCGCCGTCCGGATACCGACAATCGCGGGCCAGGAGGATGAAGAGCATGCCGCGTACCGCGTCTCGCGCCCGCCCCAACGGCGGGTACCGCGACACCGCTCCGCGCTACAGCGACGCCGATCTCGAACCGCTCCTCAAGGCGCTCATCGCCGTCCGGGACGGGAAGGCGAGGACCGAGCTGAACGTGCCGGGCGAGGGCGCCGTGGCCGAGGCCGCGGCGGTCCTGGAGGAGATCCGGCAGAACGGCCGCGAGCTGTCCTCTGGGCTGGCCCGCGTCCGGCGGGAGATCGGCCGGGAGGGCCAGTTGCGGGGCCGGCTCACACCCGGGACGCTGCGGGGCACCTGGGCGGCCGCCGTCGAGGACGCCAACGCGATCATCGACAAGCTGACCGACCTGTCGACGGGGATGAGCCAGGTCGTGGAGGCCGTCGCGGCAGGCGACCTGAGCCAGCGGGTCGAGCTGAGGGTGCGCGGCCGACCGATGCGCGGGGAGCTGCTGCGCATGGCCAAGTCCGTGAACGGCATGGTGGAGCTGCTCGACCAGTTCACGTGGGAGGTCACGCAGTTCGCCCGGGAGGTCGGCACGGAGGGCAGGCTCGGCGGGCAGGCCCCGGCGCGCGGGATGACGGGCCGCTGGCGGGACGTGACCGCGTCGGTGAACGTGATGGCGTCGCGGCTGACGTCCCAGGTCCGCGACATCGCGGAGGTCACCACGGCGGTGGCGAAGGGCGACTTGACCCGCAAGGTCACGGTGGAGGCGACCGGTGAGCTCCAGGAGCTGAAGCTGACCGTGAACACCATGGTCGACCAGCTGTCGGCGTTCGCCGACGAGGTGACCCGCGTCGCCCGCGAGGTCGGCACGGAGGGCCAGCTTGGCGGCCAGGCGAACGTGCCGGGGGTCAGCGGCGTCTGGAAGAACCTGACCGACAACGTCAACGCGATGGCGAACAACCTGACCTACCAGGTCCGCGGGATCGCGCAGGTCACCACGGCCGTCGCCGAAGGCGACCTGGCCAAGAAGATCACGGTCGACGCGCAGGGCGAGATCGCCCAGCTCAAGGACACCGTGAACACGATGGTCGACACGCTGTCGGCGTTCGCCGCCGAGGTCACCCGCGTCGCCCGCGAGGTCGGCACCGAGGGACGGCTCGGCGGCCAGGCCCGGGTGCCCGGCGTGAGCGGCGTCTGGAAGGACCTGACCAGCAACGTCAACGGCATGGCGTCCAACCTGACCTACCAGGTCCGCAACATCGCGCAGGTCACCACCGCGGTCGCGCAGGGCGATCTCGGCAAGAAGATCACGGTCGACGCGCAGGGCGAGATACTGGAGCTGAAGGACACCGTGAACGCGATGGTGGACACGCTGTCGGCGTTCGCGTCCGAGGTCACCCGCGTCGCCCGCGAGGTCGGCACGGAGGGGCGGCTCGGCGGGCAGGCGATCGTGCCCGGCGCCGGCGGCGTCTGGCTCGACCTCACCGACAACGTCAACTCGATGGCGAACAACCTGACCAACCAGGTGCGCGGCATCGCGCAGGTCACCACGGCGGTCGCGCAGGGCGATCTGGGCCGCAAGATCGAGGTGGACGCGCAGGGCGAGATCCTGGAGCTGAAGACGACCCTGAACACCATGGTCGACACGCTCTCGGCGTTCGCGGACGAGGTCAGCCGCGTCGCCCGCGAGGTCGGCACCGAGGGGCGCCTCGGCGGCCAGGCCCGGGTGCCCGGCGCGGGCGGCATGTGGAAGGACCTGACCGACAACGTCAACGGCATGGCGTCCAACCTGACCTACCAGGTCCGCAACATCGCGCAGGTCGCGACGGCGGTCGCGCACGGCGACCTGACCCGGCGCATCGACGTGAACGCCCAGGGCGAGATCCTGGAGCTGAAGACGACGCTGAACACGATGGTCGACACGCTGTCGTCGTTCGCGTCCGAGGTCACCCGCGTGGCGCGCGAGGTGGGCATCGAGGGACGGCTCGGCGGGCAGGCCGAGGTCGAGGGAGTGTCCGGCACCTGGAAGCGGCTGACGGAGAGCGTCAACGAGCTTGCCGGCAACCTGACGACGCAGGTCCGCGCGATCGGCGAGGTGGCGAGCGCGGTCGCCACCGGCGACCTGACCCGGACGATCACCGTGGAGGCGCGCGGCGAGGTCGCGGAGCTGTCCGACAACGTCAACCTGATGGTCGCGACGCTGCGCGAGACGACCCGCGCCAACGAGGAGCAGGACTGGCTGAAGACCAACCTGGCGCGGATCGGCGGGCTCATGCAGGGCCACCGGGACCTCCAGCAGGTCGCCGACCTGATCATGCGGGAGCTGACGCCGACGGCGAGTGCCCAGTACGGCGCGTTCTACCTCGCGGAGAACAGCGGCGAGGAGACGGAGCTGGCGCTGATCGCCGGGTACGGGACGCGGCGCGGCCGGGCGGGCCGGGCCGGGGAGGCGGCCGCGGCCCGGTTCGCGCTGGGCGAGGGCCTCGTCGGGCAGGCGGCGCAGGAGCGCAGGCCGCTGCTGATCGCCGACGCGCCCGCCGACTACGTCAAGATCGGCTCGGGGCTCGGCGAGGCGTCCCCGGTCAACATCATCGTGCTGCCGATCGTGTTCGAGGACGAGGTGCTCGGCGCGATCGAGCTGGCCTCCTTCGGCCGGTTCACCGACGTCCACCTGGCGTTCTTCAGCCAGCTGATCGAGACGATCGGGGTGACGCTGAACGCGATCCGCGCCAACACCCGCACCGAGGCGCTGCTCGGCGAGTCCCAGCGGCTCGCGCAGGAGCTGCAGGAGCGCTCGGACGAGCTGCAGCGCCAGCAGGGCGAGCTGCGGCACTCCAACACCGAGCTGGAGGAGAAGGCGGCGCTGCTGGCCCAGCAGAACCGCGCGATCGAGATCCAGAACTTCCAGATCGAGCAGGCCCGGCGGACGCTGGAGGAGCGCGCCGAGCAGCTGGCGATCTCCTCGCGGTACAAGTCGGAGTTCCTGGCGAACATGTCGCACGAGCTGCGCACGCCGCTGAACAGCCTGCTCGTGCTCGCCAAGCTGCTGTCGGAGAACCAGGACGGCAACCTCACCGGCAAGCAGGTGGAGTTCGCGCAGACGATCCACGACTCCGGCACCGACCTGCTGGAGCTGATCAACGACATCCTGGACCTGGCGAAGGTCGAGGCCGGGAAGATGGAGGCGCATCCGCAGCGGATCGCGGTGTCGGCGCTCGTCGACTACGTGGAGGCCACGTTCCGGCCGCTGTCGGTCGACAAGGGGCTGCAGTTCGGCGTGGAGGTAGCGGCGGACGTCCCGTCCACGCTGAACACCGACGAGCAGCGGCTGCAGCAGGTGCTGCGGAACCTGCTGTCCAACGCGGTGAAGTTCACCGCCGAGGGCGAGGTGCGGCTGGTGATCGAGCGGGCCGGCGACATCGACTTCACGCTGCCCGCGCTGTGGAACACCCCGGACGTGATCGCCTTCCGGGTGATCGACACGGGCATCGGGGTGTCCGCGGACAAGCTGCAGGAGATCTTCGAGCCGTTCCAGCAGGCCGACGGGACGACCAGCCGCCGCTACGGCGGCACCGGGCTTGGCCTGTCGATCAGCCGGAACATCGCGCGGCTGCTCGGCGGCGAGATCCACGCGGAGAGCCGGCCGGGGCGCGGCAGCGTGTTCACGCTCTACCTGCCCGCCCAGTACAGCGAGCGCGACGGGCGGCGCCGCTCGGCGATGCCGGACGAGGCGGCGGCCGCGCAGGAGGCCGCCCTGCCGGGAGGGCCCGCGAACGGCGGCCTGACCGGCGGCATCGCCGGCACCGTGTCCATCCAGCCCGGGGAGAACGGGCTGCCGGTGGAGCGGCGCACGCCCCGCGGGGAACGTCCCGGGGAGGCGGAGCCCGCGCTGAACGGGCTGCTGGAGGAGCCGCCCGCGGACTTCCTCGACACCGTCCTGTCGGGCCGCAAGGTCCTGATCGTGGACGACGACGTCCGGAACGTGTTCGCGCTGACCAGCGTCCTGGAGGGCTACGGGATGGAGGTCCTGTACGCCGAGGACGGACAGGCCGGAATCGACGTCCTGCACCGCAATCCGGACGTGGCGGTCGTGCTGATGGACGTGATGATGCCGGGCCTGGACGGCTACGCCACGACGGCCGCGATCCGGGAGATGCCGCAGTTCGCTGAGCTGCCCATTATCGTGATCACGGCGAAGGTGATGAAGGGCGACCGGGAGAAGAGCCTGGAGTCCGGCGCGTCGGACTATGTGCCGAAGCCCGTCGACGTGGACCATCTTCTTGACGTGATGCGGAACTGGCTGCAACCCTCCATCGTCCGCTGAGGAGAGGGAGAGGAGTCGCCTGGCAGGCAGGGTCGTCGTGGCCGCGGACGCGGCCGTGGAGTGGCGGGGACCGGATCGGAGAGACGCGCGTGGACGACAAGGCCAAGATCCTGCTCGTGGACGACCGCGAGGAGAACCTGATCGCGCTGGAGGCCATCCTCAGCTCGCTCGATCAGGACCTCGTTCGGGCGCGGTCCGGTGAGGAGGCGCTGAAGGCGCTGCTCACCGACGAGTACGCGGTGATCTTGCTGGACGTCGTCATGCCAGGAATGGACGGGTTCGAGACGGCCCGCGACATCAAGCGCCGCAAGAAGACCCGCGACCTGCCGATCATCTTCCTCACCGCGGTGAACAGCGATCCCGACTACGCGTTCCGCGGCTACGCGGCGGGCGCGGTCGACTTCATCTCCAAGCCGTTCGACCCGTGGGTGCTGCGCGCGAAGGTGTCGGTGTTCGTGGAGCTGCACAACAAGAACAAGCAGCTCCGCGACCAGACGACGCTGCTGCGGGAGCAGGCCGCGCTGCTCCGCGAGCAGGCGACGCTCCTCAAGGCGCGCCCCGCGAAGGCCCCGCGCGACGCCGAGCGGCCGCGGGACGCGCCGCCCGGGCGGGTCGGCGACCGGCTGATCTCCGTGCAGGAGCAGGCCGAGATCGTCGGCAAGCGCGCCCCGGCGTCGCTGCGCGGCGAGTTCGACGAGCTGGACCGCCGCCTCGCCGACCTCCGCCACGCCCTGAACGGCGACGAGCAGACGTCCTGACCCGCCGCCCCCGGCGGTCAAACCCGCGCTGCGGTTAAGCCTGTGCGGCGAGGCGCGCCCGTGCGGCGGCGATGCGGGCCACGGTGCGGTCGCGGCCGAGGATCTCCAGGGACTCGAAGAGGGGCAGGCCCACGGTGCGGCCGGTGACGGCCACGCGGACGGGCGCCTGCGTCTTGCCCAGCTTGAGGCCGTGCTCGGTGCCGATGCGCTCCAGCCGGTCCTTCAGCTCGGCGGCGTTCCACGGCGCGTCCTGGTAGGCGGCCTCGGCGGCGGCGAGGATCGCGGCGGCGGGCTCCTTCATGGCCTTGGCCCAGGACTGCTCGTCGGACGGCGGCTCGTCCAGGAACGCGAAGTCGATCATCTGGACGATCTCCGACAGCAGCGCCACCCGGGTCTGCGCCAGCGGCGCCAGCTCGGCGAACACGGCGACGTCCACGTCGAACGGGGCGTCCTGCAGGAACGGGAGGCATTCGGCGACGAACTTCTGGAGCGGCAGCGCGCGGATGTACTCGCCGTTGAACGCGCGGAGCTTCTTCTCGTCGAAGAACGCGGGCGAGGTGTTGACGTCGTCGATGCGGAACTCGTCGACGATCACGTCCCACGGGACGATCTCGCGGTCGCCGGACGGGGCCCAGCCGAGCAGCATCAGGTAGTTGCGCATGGCCTCGGCGAGATAGCCCTCGTCCCGGTAGGCCTCCAGCGCGACCTTGTCGCGGCGCTTGGACAGCTTCTGCCGCTTCTCGTTCACGATGACGGGGACGTGCGCCCAGACGGGCGGCTCCCCGCCGAGCGCCTCCCACAGCAGCTGCTGCTTGGGCGCGTTGGACAGGTGCTCCTCGCCGCGCACGACGTGGGTGATGCCCTGGCTCATGTCGTCCACGGCGTTGGCCAGCAGGAACGTGACCGACCCGTCGGCGCGGGCGATGACGAAGTCCTCCAGGACGGCGTTCTCGAAGACGGGCTTGCCGCGCAGCAGGTCGACGACGGTGGTCTGGCCGTCGTCGGGCGTGCGGAACCGGAGGGCGCGTCCGGGGCCGGGCTCCAGGCCGCGGTCGCGGCAGAAGCCGTCGTAGCCCTTGTGCTGGTCGCCGGTGCGGGCGATGACGGCCTCGCGGGTGCAGTCGCAGTAGTAGGCGCGGCCTTTGTCCTTCAGCGTCTGGGCGGCCTCGGCGTGCTTGTCGGCGTTGGCCGACTGGAAGTAGGGGCCCTCGTACTGCTCGCCGTCCATCCCGAGCCAGGCCAGGGCGCGGATGATGCCCTCGGTCCATTCGGGGCTGTTGCGGGAGGCGTCGGTGTCCTCGATCCGCAGCACGAGCGTCCCGCCCGACTGCGCGGCCATCACCCAGTTGAACAGCGCCGAGCGGGCGCCGCCGACATGGAAGATGCCGGTCGGGGACGGGGCGAAGCGGACGCGGATCGCAGAGGTCGGAGACATGCCTCAAGCGTAGAGCGCGCGGGCCCCCGCTCGCGCCGTGACCCGCGCGTGCCCAGCCGAGGGCGTCACGGTTTCCAGTGCGGGTCGCGCCCGGTCAGGCCGACCAGGCGGTCGAGCAGCGGCGCGTCCTCCGGGACGGGGACCTCCTCGCCGAACAGCTTGTACTCCCGGGCCATCTTCGCCGTCCCGAGGGTCAGCTCCCAGGCCGTCCGGACGGTCTCCGGCGGGAAGGCGGGGTGCTGTCCGGTGGCGACGGCGAGGTCCCAGCCGTGCAGGACGCATTCGCCGTGCAGTATCCCCGCGACGAATTCGGCGGGCATGCCGTCCTTGTTTCCGGTGAGGCTGGTGTTCCCTTCCCAGGCGGCCGGGTCCTGCCATGCTTCGGCGGCGCTGCGCGCCTGATCCTCGAACCGGTCGGCCCAGCCCGGCTCGGCGGTGTAGTCGTGGCCCTCGTCCGGGCCGTCGGGCGGCAGCTTGCGCGCGGCCGTCTCGCCCCGCCCGGTCCACAGGATGAGGTGGTTGATCAGGGCCCGGACGTCCCAGTCCGGGCAGGGCGTCGGCGCGTCCATCAGGTCTTCGGGGACCTGCCGGACGATCCGCACCGCGGCCGTGGCGGCGGGAAGCATCTGGTTCCGGATATCCACGGTCTCTCCTTCGTATGCGTGTTCGAACGTGTTCCGCACGTTAGGCGGTCCGCGGCGTCCGGTCTTGTAGGAACGCGACACGGCTAACCTGGGGTGATGGCACGACTCCTCCCCCAGGACGCGCGGGGCATCCTGCGGGCCCGGACGGGCCTGGAGCGGTTCCAGGTCGAGCGGATCGCGCCGCCGGACGAGCTCGCCCCGTTCGTCGAGTTCTTCTGGGTGCTGCACTGGGATCTGCGCGGCCGGCCCGCGCACCGGCAGAAGGTGCTCACGCGGCCGAACGTCCACATGACCTTCACGAACTACTGGACCGGCAAGAGGACCCGGGGGCGCATCGTCGGGGTCGTGCGCGACGAGTTCGTCGAGGAGATCGCCGACGACGGGCGCGTGGTGGGGGCGGGCTTCCGGCCCGGCGGGTTCCGGCCGTTCGCGGGCGGGCCGGTCTCGGCGCTCACCGGCCGGTTCGCGGGCGTGGACGAGCTGTTCGGCGCGGCGGGCCTCGCGCTCGCCGGCGAGATCTTCGCGACGGACGGCGCGGACGACGCCGTCGCACGGCTGGTCGCGTTCCTCACGGGGCTGCGTCCCGAGGCCGACCCGTCCATCGAGCGGGCCGCGGAGATCGTCGAGCGGATCGCGGCGCTGCCCGCCCTGGTGCGGGTGGACGAGCTCGGCGCCGACGTGGGGCTCAGCGCGCGCGGGCTGCAGCGGCTGTTCCACGAGTACGTCGGCATCGGCCCGAAGTGGGTGATCAGGCGGTACCGGATGCTGGAGGCGGCCGCGCGGGCCGAGGAGGGCACGCCGGTGGACTGGGCGGGCCTGGCGGCCGAGCTGGGCTACACCGACCAGGCCCACTTCACCCACGACTTCACCGCCGCCGTCGGGACACCGCCCGCGCGCTACGCCCGCGAGGCCGGCGCGCGCGCAGGGCCTGACGACGGGCCTGAGGGCGGGGCCGGCGGCGGGACTGGCAAGATCGACGCATGACGGACGCCCCCCTCGACCCGTTCGACGACCTCACGGCGTTCCGCGCGCTCGCCGCCGAGCGGCTCGGCTCGTTCGCGCACACGACGGTGGCGGACGCGCCCGGGTTGCGGCGCGCCGGGGTCGTGCTGTGCGTCGTGGAGCACAACGGCGGGCCGAGCGGACCTCGTCCGTTGATCGGCGGCGGGCGGGGGCTGGAGGACGGCACCCCCTCGGTGATCTTGATCAGGCGGGCGTACCGGGGGCGGAACGCCGGGCAGTGGGGCCTGCCCGGCGGGCGGCTGGAGGACGGCGAGACGCCCGAGGAGGCGGCGCTCCGGGAACTGCGCGAGGAGATCGGCCTGGCGGCGGGGGCGGACGACGTCCTCGGCAGGCTCGACGACTTCCCCGCCACGTCCGGATTCGCGATCACCCCGATCGTGGTGGTGCTGGACGACCCGGGCCCGCTCGTGCCGAGCCCGGACGAGGTCCACTCCGTCCACCACACGAGCCTGCGCAAGCTCGCCGACGACGACACGCCGAGGTGGGTGCCGCAGCCCGGCGGCGGGCGTCTGCTGCAGATGTGGCTGGGCCCGGACTGGCGCGTCCACGCCCCGACCGGCGCGATGCTGTGGCAGTTCCGCGAGGTGGTGCTGCTCGGACGGCACGCCAGGGTCGCAGACTTCGTCCAGCCCGACTGGACCCGCACCTGAGTCAGCGGCCCGGCCCCGCTTCGATGACGTGGTAGCCGAACGGCGGGATCGGCCCGGTCAGTGAGACGCCGGCGAACCCGGCGGCCTCCAGCAGCTCGCGGAACTCGGCCTCGGTGCGTTCGCGTCCGCCGGTGCAGACGAGCATGTTGAGGTCGTTGCGGACGACGCCCTGCGTCTCCGGGGTGGCGATCTCCGGCATGACCTGCTCCAGCAGCAGGATCCGCGCGTCCGGGCGCATGGCGGCGCGGCAGTTCCGCAGGATGGCGGCGGCCTTCGCGTCGTCCCAGTCGTGGATGACGCTCTTGAGGACGTGGGCGTCCGCGCCCCCGGGCACCTCCGTGAAGAAGTCACCCTCGACGATCTCCACCCGGTCCGCGACATCGGCCAGCGCGCCGGACGCCCCGGTGAGCCCGGCGGGCAGGTCGAACAGCAGCCCGCGCAGCCCCGGATGGGCGCGCAGGATCGCGGCGAGCAGCGTGCCGTCGCCGCCGCCGAGGTCCGCGACCGTCCCGTGGCGGCCGAAGTCGTGCGCCTCGATGACCCCGGGCGCGACGGCCCGGGTGTGCTCGGACATCGCCGCGTTGAACGTCGCCGACAGCTCCGCGTTGGACGGTGACTCGAAGAACTCGAACGGCGTCATCCCGGTCGCGCGCTCCCAGGCGTACTCTCCCGTGCGCAGCGTCTCGGTCAGACCGCCCCACGAACGCCACACGTCCGGGCCGCAGAACAGCCTGATCAGCGAGCGGATCGAGTCGGGCGCGTCGGCGCGGAGCCGCTGCCCCTCGGCGGTGAGCGCGAACAGGTCGCGCTCCTTCTGCTCGACGACGCCCAGCCCGGTCAGGCCGCGCAGCAGCCGGTGGAGGGACGGCGCGTGCGCGCCGGTCTCCCCGGCCAGTTCCGCACTCGTCCGCGGACCGCCGGCGAGGGCGTCGGCCAGCCCCAGCTCGGCGGCGGCGTGCAGCATCTGCGCCGGCATGTATCCGAAGGCCAGATCCAGCAGCGGCGATCTTGTCTGTGAGCTCGACACGGTCGGCTCCCCCCTCTTGTGACCTGCTACGACGCTACGGATCCGGACGGCGGGACGTCTTGGACGAATGGCACCTAACGCCGGTGATCTTCCGGCGCCTGCCAACCCCGGCCCCCGCCGTTACCTGATCGTGTCGTCCCCTAACCGAACGGTCACATCGGGTTTATCGAACTGTTCGAGACTGACGGCTCCTGCTCCCAACAGCGAAAAGGGGCCTTCCGTGAGACGCACGGGGATCGCCGTCACCGTCACCAGCATGATCCTGTTCGCCACCGCCACCACCGCCACCA
>NZ_VCKW01000163.1 GCF_005889715.1 Actinomadura soli | reverse complement strand
TGTCTAAGAGACAGGTCCAGGGCGGCCTCCACGCGGTCGTGGGCGGTGAGGCCGGCCCCGGCGTCCGCGGGCGAGCTGTCGCGCTCGGGGCTCTCCCCCCGGAGGATGGCGATGGAACGGTCCAGATCGGCGCGCATGGACTCCAGGCGGGAGCGGGCAACGGCGGTGTCCACGATGCTGCGACTCCTCCCGGTGGGGATTCCGGGCGATGCGAGGGTCGGGGCCGGCCGCCGCGATCCGCGGCGGTCAGAACAAACTGCCGGAATGGTTTCCAGAACTATCCCCAGAAGACGCCGGTTCTATGAGTTCCGGCCCGTTGTTTTTCACGCTGTTGACGGCCTTCGACACCGGATAGGCGTCCATTGTCCCGGCCATCGCGGGCACCAGCAGGCCGCGGACCTGCTCGGCGTCGGTGAGCGCGGGGTCGAGCCAGGCGTCCCAGCGGTCCGGTTCGACGATCATCGGCATCCGGTCGTGGATGCGGCCGAGGTCGTCCGGCGCGTCGGTCGTGATCACCGTGCACGTCCAGAGCCATTCGCCTGGCCCAATCTGGGGGGACGACCCCCCAGACCCCCCGGAACCCCCTTCAGGCGACTTCCACAGTTCGTAGAGCCCCGCCATCGCCATGATCGCGCCGTCGTTGGGACGGATGAAGAACGGCTGCTTCTGCGGCTTCTTCTTCTTGGCCTTCTTCTCGCCGGCGGCCGGATCGGGCGAGTCGCCCTGGTCCTGCAGGGTGTACCACTCGAAGTAGCCGTCGGCGGGCAGCAGGCAGCGCCGCCGCGCGAACGCGCGGCGGAACGACGGCTTCTCGTGCACCGTCTCGAACCGCGCGTTGATCATGCGCGAGCCGATCGACAGGTCCTTCGCCCAGGACGGGACGAGCCCCCAGCGGACCGTCCGCAACTGCCGGACGGCCGGCTCCTCCTCCGGCGCGTCCTTCGGGCGCCGGTTGAGGACGGCCGGGACCTGCTTGGTCGGGGCGACGTTGTAATCGGGCTGGATGTCCCCGTCGACGGCGTCGAGCTGGACCTGGAACTCGTCCAGCAGCTCCTGACGCGCGCGGGTGGTGGCATAGCGTCCGCACATGGCTCCCATCCTGCCGCGCTTGAGGCGCGGCGCGCTGGGCATGTAGCGGGTCATGCGACCCTTCACGACGCTGGCCCGCCCGTTCGTGGCGGCCCCTTTCATCATGAACGGCCTGGACGCCGTCCGGGATCCGCGCGAGCGCGCTGAGCGAGTCGGCCCTGTGGTCAAGCCGGTCGCGGACCGGATCGACTGGCTGCCGAAGGACGCCGAGACCCTCGTCCGGCTGCAGGGCGCGCTCAGCCTCGGCACCGGCGCGCTGCTGCTGACGGGCAGGTTCCGCCGCCTCACCACGCTGCTGCTCGCGGCGCAGATGGTGCCCGTGCTGGCGACCGAGCACCGCTACTGGAGCGAGGACGACCCCGAGCACCGCGCCAGCGAGCGGTCCCATCTGCTGAAGAACGCGGGCCTGTTCGGCGCGCTGCTGATGGTGGCCTCCGAGCCGCGCCGCACGCCGCGGACGGCGGAGATCCGGCGGCAGGCCAGGGAGACGCAGATCAAGAGCGCGGCGGAGGCCAAGGCGCTGCGCCGCGAGGCGGCCATCACCCTGCGGGACGCGCGCCGCGAGGCCGCCCGGCAGGTGCGCGTCGCCCGCGCCGAGGGCGGGCGCAGGGCCGCCAAGCGGACCGCGAAGTCGCTGAAAACGGCGAAGTCCGCGAAGCCGGGCGCCGCCTTCATGGCCGGGAAGGCGGGCGGCGCGGCGAAGGCGGGCGGCGGCGCGCTGAAGAGCGCCGGTAGCGCGTTCCGGGTCGGGCGGAGGTCCAAGCCGGGCCGGGCGGCGCGGGCGGGTCAGACGGTCAAGGCCCAGACGACGGCGCAGGCGGCCAGGGCGGTGAAGGCCGGCCGGACGGTGAAGGCGGGGACGGCCGTCCAGGCGGGCCGGGTCAGGCAGGCGGTCAAGCGCTGACCCCGGCCGGGCTCCGGCGGCTTCCCGAAGAGAACCTTAAGAGAGGCTCAAATCCGTTGAACCGCGGCCTGGACCGGTCCCGTACTGCCTTGTGACCGTCCTCCACCCCCCGACCACCGACGGAGACGCCCGGCCATGGCAGTTCCCGGATCGACCGGTCGCCAGACCGGCGGGTTGCGAAGCCTGCTCCGAAGACCGCGCGACGAGGACATCATCGCCGCGCTCTACCGCGAGTACCACCGGCCGCTCCTCGCGTTCGTCCTCCGGCTGACCGGCGGTGACCGTCCGTGGGCCGAGGACGTGGTGCAGGAGACCATGATCCGGGCATGGCGCAGCGCGGACCGGCTCGACGACCGCACGTCCTCGCTGATGCCCTGGCTGGCCACGGTCTCCCGCCGTATCGTGATCGACCACCGGCGGCATCGCGAGGTCCGGCCGCCGGAAGTCGGCGACGGCCCCCTGGAGAACCTGCCGATGGCGGACGAGCTGGACGGACTGCTCCGCAAGGTCGTCGTGACGGAGGCGCTGGAGTCGCTCTCCCCGGCGCACCGGCAGGCGCTGACGGAGACGGTGCTCCGCGACCGGACGGTGAACCAGGCCGCCGAACACCTCGGCATCCCGGTGGGGACGGTCAAGTCCCGCGTCTACTACGCGTTGCGCGCACTGCGCGTCGCCTTGGAGGAGAGGGGGGTGACCTCATGAGCGCCCAAGTCGAGCACACCGATGTCGGCGCGTACGCGCTGGGCCTTCTCGAAGAGGGCGACCGGCGGGCCTTCGAGGCGCATCTGCGCGGGTGCGGGTCGTGCCAGGCCGAGATGCGGGAGATGTCGGGAACGGCGAGTGCCCTCTCCGCGCTCGGGGCCGGGGAGGCGGGTGCGGACGACGCGTCCGCACCTCCGGCGCCGGTGATCGACATGATGCGGCGCAAGCGGCGGGCCGACCGGCGCTCCCGCCGCGCCGCCCTCGTCATCGGCACCGCTGCCGCCGCCGGCGCGCTGGTCGCGGGCGTCGGCGTGGGGACGGTGCTGGACGACGAGGGCGAGGCCCCGAAGGCGCCGCAGGCGCCGCCCATCGCCGGGGAGCGGTTCACGGGGACGAACCCGGGCACGGGCGCGTCCGGCATGGTCGGCCTGGTCGACAAGGGCTGGGGGACGCAGGTCAGCCTGGAGCTGCGCGGCATCAAGGGTCCGCTGAGGTGCCATCTGGAGGCCGTGTCCAGGGACGGGGAGCGCAGCGTCGTCGCGGGATGGCGCGTCCCGGACAAGGGGTACGGGGTGCCGGGGCAGCCGAAGCCGCTCGTCATGCAGGGCGGGACGGGCCTCACCCGCCCGGAGATCAGCCGCTTCGAGGTGCGCCTTGACGACGGCGGGACCCTGCTGACCATCCCGCTCTGATCATCGGGGCGGCGGTCCCGGCCGGATAGCCTTGGGTCATGCCCTCTCCGCACTGGTCCGCCCCGGTCGCCCATGCCCCGGTGGACGCCGTCGTCCCGCTGCCCGGGTCGAAGTCGATGACGAACCGGGCGCTGATCCTGGCCGCGCTCGCCGACGGGCCGTCGGCCATCACCCGGCCGCTGCACAGCCGCGACACCGAGCTGATGGCGGACGCGCTCCGCGCGCTGGGCGTGGGCATCGGCGAGGACTTCGACGACTGGCAGGTCCTCCCGGGCGAGCTGACGGGCCCGGCGCGCGTGGACGTGGGCCTCGCCGGGACGGTGATGCGGTTCCTGCCGCCCGTCGCGGCGCTGGCGTCCGGCGAGGTGGCGGTCGACGGCGACCCCCGCGCCCGGGAGCGTCCGATGGGCCCGATCATCACCGCGCTGCGGGCGCTCGGCGCGGACATCGAGGACGGCGGGCGCGGCGCGCTCCCGTTCACCGTCCGCGGCGCCGGGGCGGTGAACGGCGGGCAGGTCGTGATCGACGCGTCCGGGTCGTCGCAGCTGGTGTCGGGGCTGCTGCTGGCCGCGCCGCGCTTCGAGAAGGGCGTGGAGGTCAGGCACGAGGGGCCGCCGGTGCCGTCGGCGCCGCATCTGGAGATGACCGTCCGGATGCTGCGGGACGCGGGCGCGGCCGTCGAGACGGAGAAGAACCTGTGGCATGTCGCGCCGGGCCCGCTGCGCGGCGGCGAGCGGGTGATCGAGCCGGACCTGTCCAACGCGGCGCAGTTCCTCGGCGCCGCGCTCGTCACCGGCGGCCGCGTCACCGTGCCGGACTGGCCCGCCGAGACGACCCAGCCGGGCGACGCGCTGCGCGGGCTGCTCGCCCAGATGGGCGCGGAGGTGTCCCGAGGCCCTGACGGCCTCACCGTGCGCGGCACCGGCGGCTTCCAGGGCCTGGACGCCGACCTGCACGAAGTCGGTGAGCTGACGCCCGTGCTGGCCGCCCTCGCCGCGCTGGCCGACTCGCCGTCCAGGCTGACGGGCATCGCACACCTGCGCGGCCACGAGACCGACCGGCTCGCGGCGCTGGTCACCGAGATCAACGGGCTGGGCGGCGACGTCCGGGAGCTGCCGGACGGCCTGGCGATCACCCCGCGCCCGCTGCGCGGCGGCGTGTTCCACACCTACGACGACCACCGGATGGTGATGGCGGCGGCCGTGCTCGGATTGGCCGTTCCCGGCATCGAGGTGGAGAACCCGGGCACCGTGGGCAAGACTCTTCCGAACTTCACCGAGCTGTGGGCGTCGATGGCGGCGCCCGCCTGAGCACAGGGACCGGACCACTGGCACGACGAGTACAGGACTACGACGAGGACGACGTCCGGGTGCGGCCCGGGCGCCGCGGGTCGCGCCCGCGCACCCGCCGCCGTCCCGCGCACGAGGACGCCTCGTCCGGGTTCGTGACCGCGGTGGACCGGGGCCGGTACCGCTGCCTCGTCGGCGCGGGCACCGGCGACGAGCGCGCCGTCACCGCGATGCGCGCCCGCGAGCTGGGCCGCAAGGGCGTCGTCGTGGGCGACCGGGTGGCGCTCGTCGGGGACGTGACCGGAGCCCCCGACACGCTGGCCCGCATCGTCCGGGTCGAGCCGCGGACATCGTCGCTGCGCCGCACCGCCGACGACACCGACCCGTTCGAGCGGATCGTCGTCGCGAACGCCGACCAGCTCGCGATCGTGACCGCCCTCGCCGACCCCGAGCCCCGCCCCCGGATGATCGACCGGCAGCTCGTCGCCGCCTACGACGCCGGGATGGACCCGCTGCTCTGCCTCACCAAGGCCGACCTCGCCGACGCCGGCGGCCTGGTCGCCGAGTACGCGCCGCTCGGCGTCCCCTACGTCGTGACGCACCGCGGCAGCGACCTGGACGAGCTGCGCGGCCACCTGTCGGGGCGGACGAGCGTGCTGGTCGGGCACTCGGGCGTCGGGAAGTCGACGCTGGTGAACGCACTCGTCCCGGACGCGGAGCGGGCGGTCAGCGAGGTCAACGCGGTCACCGGGCGGGGGCGGCACACGTCCTCGTCGGCGATCGCGCTGGAGCTGCCCGGCGGGGACGGCTGGATCATCGACACCCCGGGCGTGCGGAGCTTCGGCCTCGCGCACGTCGAACCCGAGAACGTGATCAACGCGTTCGAGGACCTGGCGGACGGCGCCGCAGAACGCTGCCCGCCGCAGTGCGATCATCTCCCCCATGACCCGGGGGGTCTGGGGGGTCGCCCCCCCAGAGAGAAGGAGCAGAACTGCGGGCTCGACGGATGGGTGGACGACGGGCACGCCAGCCGCGCCCGTCTCGACTCCCTCCGCCGCCTCCTGGCGAGCCGCGAGGGCGACGCCGAATAGCACGGACCGAATAGCTGGACATAGCCGGGCATAGGCCGCGCCTCGTCCGGCTCACGTCGGTATCGTCGCCCTCATGGTCCAGACGATCGCAGCGCGCTACGAGCTGGTGGAGGTGCTCGGACGCGGTGGGATGGGCGCCGTGTGGCGGGCCCGCGACCGCACGCTCGGCCGCGAGGTGGCGGTCAAGGAGGTGTCGCTGCCGCAGGGCCTGGACGAGGCGCAGGTCGAGCGGACGTACGCGCGGACGTTCCGGGAGGCGCGGTCGGCGGCGCGGCTGGACCATCCGGGCATCGTGACCGTCCACGACGTCGTCGAGGAGGACGGGCGGCCCTGGATCGTGATGCAGCTCGTCCGGGCCGAGGGCCTCGACAAGGTCATCGCGCGGGAGGGGCGGCTGCCGCCGGGCCGGGTCGCGGCGATCGGCGCCGACCTCCTGGACGCGCTCTGCGCCGCACACGCCGCCGGGGTCGTGCACCGCGACGTCAAGCCCGGGAACGTCCTGCTGCCTCCGGGACGGGCCGTGCTCACCGACTTCGGCATCGCGACGGTGGCCGGGGACGAGACCCTCACCCAGGCGGGCGCCATCGTCGGGTCGCCCGCCTACCTGGCGCCCGAGCAGGCCCGCCATCAGAAGGCCACCCCGGCGTCCGACCTGTGGTCGCTGGGCGCGACGCTGTACGCCGCCGTCGAGGGCCGCCCCCCGTACAACCGGCCGGACGTGTGGGGCGTGATGGCCGCCCTGCTGTCCGACGACCCGGACCCGCTCCAGCTCGCCGGGCCCCTCACGCCCGTCCTGCACGGCCTGCTCCGCAAGGACCCGGATCAGCGGATGAGCGCCGACGAGGCCGGAGGGCTGCTCCGCCAGATCGCGCAGGGTCCGGCGCCCGTCCAGACACAGGCGCCGCCTCCGCAGGTGACGCCGCCGCACAACGTGACACTGCAGCCACCGCCCCCCGCGCCGACGATCGAGTCTCCGCTGGGGACGCAGCCCCCGTCCGGCGCTCCGCGAGCGCCGCGCCGCCCGCCCTGGCCGCTGATCGTCCCGGGTGGGATCTTCGCGGTGGCGCTGGCCGTCGCCGTCATCGCGGTCGTGGTGTTCACGAGCGACGGCGGCAACGACAGCGGCAACGACCCGCGAACGTCGTCCTCGGCGAGGTCGTCGTCGCCGTCGTCGCCGAACGGCGCCGTGCCCTCCGGGTACCGTCTGTACCGGGGGTCGGCGTTCGTCGCGGCGGTCCCGCAGGGTTGGAAGGACGAGAGCTCCGGGGACGACGTGTCGTTCACGGACCCGGCCCAGGGAGTGAAGCGGGGCCTGGTGATCCAGCGCGTCTCGAACACGGACTTCGCCGACCCCGGGAACGGTCTCGCCGACGCGATCAAGCAGATGAAGGCGGACACCGCCGAGTATCCCGCGTTCAAGCAGGAGAGCCTCGACCGCAACGTCGCCTACCTGGGGGGCACGGCCGCCGAAGCCCAGTTCACCTTCACCAAGAACGGCGTCCCCGGACGGGTCCGCATCCGGGTGTTCAAGTTCGGCGGCGCCATCTATCAGGTCGTCCTCGCCGCCGGGCAGCAGCACTGGGACGGGGCCGTCCCGGCCTACGAGACGTTCCTCAGCACGCTGCGAAGCGCGTCCTGACGCCATGGACAGGCGAAGGGTGCTCAAGGCGACGATCCTCGGCCCCTTGGCCGCCGCCGGGTGCTCCGACGAGAAACCGGCGCCGGAGGAGCGCCCGTCCCGGGCGCCGCGTCCGACCGGGCCCGCCGACTGGAACGCGCTCGAACGCGGCCTGGACGGGACGCTGATCCGTCCGTCGGACGCGTCGTACGCGCAGGCACGGCGCCTCCACATCCCGCGCTTCGACGGCATCGAGCCCGCAGGCATCGCGTACTGCGAGACGCCGCAGGACGTGTCCGAATGCATAGCGTTCGCGACGCTGCAGCGGATACCGGTCTCCGTGCGCTGCGGCGGCCACAGTTATGCGGGCTGGTCGACTGGCACGGGCCTGGTCGTCGACGTCTCCCCGATGGACACGGTGAAGCGCGACGGCGGCAACGCGATCGTAGGCGCCGGGACACGGCTGATCGACCTGTACGCGGGGCTCGCCGACCATGGCGTGAGCGTCCCGGCGGGCAGCTGCCCGACGGTCGGCGTGGCGGGGCTGACGCTGGGCGGCGGGATCGGCGTGACGTCCCGCGCGTACGGGCTGTCCTGCGACGTCCTGGCGTCGGTCCAGGTCGTCACCGCGGACGGACGGATCCTGACCTGCGACGGCGAGCGGAACCCCGACCTGTTCTGGGCCTGCCGGGGCGGGGGCGGCGGCAACTTCGGCGCCGTGGTCTCGTTCACGTTCCGCACGCACGAGATCGCGGAGGTCACGCCGTTCAGCGTGCGCTGGGCCTGGGCGGACGCCGCCGCCGTGATCCGCGGCTGGCAGCGCTGGGCCCCGGCCGCGCCCGACGAGGTCTGGACGAGCCTGCACCTCGACACCCAGCCCGGCCAGGGGACCCCGAGCATCGAGGTCATCGGCGTCGCGCTCGCGGACGCCACCGGCCCCATGAACGCGCTGACGGCCGCGACGGGGGCCGACCCGGTGTCGTCCACCGCCCAGAGCCGCCCCTACCTGGACGCCATGAAGTTCATGGGCGGATGCGCGGGACAGACCCTCGAGCAATGCCACGCCCAAGGCACACTGCCCGGCCAGCGCCCCGGCGGAGGCTTCCCCAGGACGGACTACGCCGGAAAATCCCACATCGCCTACAAGCCCCTGACCGAGGCCGCCATCAACGCCCTCCTGGACCGCTTCGACAAGGGCAACGACGTGCAGAACCGCTCCGTCCTGATGGACGCCATGGGCGGCGCGATAGGCCGAATAGGCCCGGGCGACACCGCCTTCCCGCACAGGAAGGGGTTGTTCAGCGTCCAGTACCTGGCGCCCGACAACGCCTGGCTTCGCGCCACGCACGCGGCGATGGAGCCGTCCATGGGCGGCACGGCCTACGTGAACTACATCGACCCGGATCTCAAGGGCTGGGCGACCGCCTACTACGGCCCCAACCTCGACCGGCTCAGGAGGACCAAGGCCGCCCACGACCCCGGAAGGCTGTTCCGCTTCCCGCAGGCGCTCTAGTCCGCGGACGGTTCCTCGAACAGGCTGCGCGCCCTGGCCTCGGCGTCGTTCAGTGCCTGGACGTGCTCGGGCGCGAGCTCCTCCACGCAGCGGGTCATCTCCTCGGTGACCCAGCTGAACGCGGTCTCCTCCGCGCCGCGCAGCGCGGCCCGCACGCTCGCGGAGCGGGCGCCGAGCGCGGCCCACTCCAGCTCCAGCCGCGCGACGGCCTCGTCGAACGCCCGGGCCGTCTCGGCTCCGGCGTCCTTCAGCTCGTCCGGGATCGGGCCCCGCCCCGCCTTGCGGGCGTGGCCGGACAGCGTCGAGATGCGCCCGGCCAGCGCCAGCCCCTCCCGGGCCAGCGGCAGCACCTCGTGGATCAGGTCGGTGACCGCCTTCGCCAGCTCCTCGACGCGGGTCAGCAGCGTCCGCGTCGCGTCCTCCAGCGCCGCGGACGAGCGTTCGGCGACCCGTTCGGCGACGTCCTGCTGCCGTTTGGACAGCACCGGGACGATGTCACGGTCCAGCCTGCGGCGCACCTCGCGCTCCCGCGCGCCGCGCTCGCCGGGCCCGGCGCGTCCGGCCCAGTCGGCCACGACGCGCTCGATGCGCTCCTCCCCGGAAGCGGCGATCTCCGCCGTGATCTCCTCCAGGGCCTCGCCCACGCGGGCCTTCAACCGTTCCACGCGCCCGTAGAGGGCCTCGCGCTTGAAGGGGTCGTTGAGCTCGTTGAGCTGTGCCTGCAACCGGCGGGACACGTCGATCGCGTGCTCGGCCAGGGGGACGAGGCGGTCGGCGAGCTCGTCGAGCGTCTCCGCCCTCCGGGGGTCGGTCAGCTCGGCCACCCATGGGGGAAGGTCGTGCGCCATGGGCCCATGCTGCCATCACCAGGTCCGGCGCACTGCCGGTAACGGGTCGGCGCGCCCGGCCGGACGACCGAAAAGCCGGAACGGCCGGGTAAGTGTGTCTGGACCGGACGTGATCAGGGTAGCGTTGCACGCCGTGGCGGGCTATTCCGATGACCTGCGTCTCGCGCATGTGCTGGCGGACGGGGCCGACGACATCACGACCAGGCGTTTCCGTGCCCTCGATCTCGGCGTCGAGACCAAGCCGGACCTGACGCCGGTCAGCGACGCCGACCGCAGCGTGGAGGAGCAGATCCGCGGCACGCTGAAGCGGGCCCGCCCGCGGGACGCGGTGCTCGGCGAGGAGTACGGCAGGACCGGGTTCGGGAACCGCTGCTGGATCATCGACCCGATCGACGCGACGAAGAACTTCGTCCGGGGCGTCCCGGTGTGGGCGACGCTGATCGCGCTGATGGAGAACGAGGAGATCGTCGTCGGGGTCGTGTCGGCGCCCGCGCTGCAGCGCCGCTGGTGGGCGGCGCGCGGCGGCGGCTCCTGGACGGGCCGCAGCCTGACCCGCGCGTCCCGGATGACGGTGTCGTCGGTGACGGCGATGGCGGACGCGTCCCTGTCGTTCTCCAGCCTCAGCGGCTGGGAGGAGCAGGGCCGCCTCAGCCGGTTCATCGACCTGACCCGCGAGGTGTGGCGGACGCGGGCGTTCGGCGACTTCTGGTCGCACATGATGGTCGCCGAGGGCGCGATCGACATCTCCGCCGAGCCGGAGGTGTCGCTGTGGGATCTCGCCGCGCTCCAGGTCATCGTGGAGGAGGCGGGCGGGATGTTCACCGACCTGTCCGGCGTGCCCGGCCCGGACGGCGGCAGCGTCGTCTGCACGAACGGCAGGCTGCACGCCGAGGTCCTGCGCACGCTCGGCGGCGGCCAGCTCTCCCTGCGCATCTGACGGTCTGTCCCCAGGACGCCCCTGGTGAGATCATTGTTCCATCGGGCCGACTCGCGACATATCTTGGAACAGCGGCCGCGGGGCGGCCGTTGTAGGTGTGAGGGCGGCCCGTTATCGGAGGTACCAGATGTCGACTCAGACAAAGTTCGTGATCGGCGGCGTCGTCGTCGGCCTGCTGACCCTGTTCATCTTCCCCTGGTGGCTGACCACGCTGATCATTCTCGGCGTCCTCGGGGCTCCGGTCGTCGGCTACCTGATGCTCGACCCGTCCCAGCGCAAGCGCGTGCGGGCGCAGGGCCGCAAGCGGCTGGGGAGCTGAGCCCCTCCCACTAGGGTGCGGGTGTGGCGGAGGTGCAGGTCGGCGTCGTCGGCGCGGGCATTCTCGGGCTGGCGGTCGCCCGCCGCCTGGCGCAGACGCGCCCGGACGTGAAGGTCACGGTCCTCGACAAGGAGGACCGTGTCGCCGCGCATCAGACGGGCCGCAACAGCGGCGTCGCCCACGCGGGCCTGTACTACGCGCCGGGTTCGCTGAAGGCGGCCCTCTGCCGGCGCGGCATCGGCCTGCTCAAGGAATATTGCACTGTCCGGAACCTGCCCTACGAGGAGTGCGGCAAGATCGTCGTGGCGCGCGACGCCGCGGAGACGGCCGCCCTCGACGAGATCGAGCGCCGCGCGGCCGCGAACGGCGTGCCGGGCCTGCGGCGGCTGACGGGCGCCGAGCTGCGCGAGATCGAGCCGCACGCCGCCGGGGTCGCCGCGCTGCACTCCCCCACCACCGCGATCGTCGACTTCCCGGCGGTGGCGCGCGCGTTCGCCGACGACGTCGTGAAGGCGGGCGGCGAGGTCAGGCTCGGTTTCGAGGTCGTCCGGCTGGGCCGGGCGGGCGAGCGGGTCACGGTCGCGGCACCGGACGCGGAGCTGGCGTTCGACCGGCTGGTGGTGTGCGCGGGCCTGCACTCCGACCGGGTGGCGCGCCTCGCGGGCGACTCCCCCGCACCGGCGATCGTCCCGTTCCGCGGCGAGTACTACCGGCTGGTCCCGTCCCGGACGGATCTCGTCCGCGGTCTCATCTATCCCGTGCCCGACCCGCGCTACCCGTTCCTCGGCGTCCACTTCACCCGCCGGGTGGACGGCGGCGTGGACATCGGCCCGAACGCCGTCCTGGCCCTGGCCAGGGAGGGATACCGGTGGCGTGACGTCCGTCTGGCGGACGTGTGGGAGACCGTCCGGTGGCCCGGTTTCCGCCGCCTGGCCCGCGAGCACTGGCGGACGGGCGTGAAGGAGCTGTACGGATCGGCCCTGAAGCGGGCGTTCGTCGCCGAGGCGCGGAGCTTCGTCCCCGCCCTGACCGCGGCGGACGTCGTCGCGGCGCCCGCCGGGGTCCGGGCGCAGGCCGTGGACCCCGACGGCTCCCTCGTGGACGACTTCCGCATCGGGCGGATCGGCCCGGTGGTGACCGTCCGGAATGCCCCGTCTCCAGCCGCGACGTCCTCTCTCGCGATCGCGGAGCACGTGGCCGGGCGGATCTGAGGGCCTAGTCCCAGAGCTTGCGGTGACCGCCGTGAGGGTCGTGGACGACGTCGTCCCCCGGCCCGTCGAAGACCTTGACCGCGCGGGCGGACGTGTCGAACCGCGCCCAACCGGGGTCGCCGTGGACGGCGAAGTCGACCCAGGCGCGGTGCATCCGGTCGGCGAGCCCCTGCGGCGGGTTCGGCCCGGCGAGGGCGCCGGGCTCGCCGGTGAGGTTGTCGAACACGAAGCCGAGCTCCAGCGCGTGGCAGGCGCCGAGGTCGAGCGTGGGCGACCGCCAGGCGAACTCGTACATCCAGGTCCGCCCGCCGGACGCGGCGTGCGCCGCGGCGGCCCGATCGGCCGGGATGCGGAACATGCCGTCGGTGATGATCGCCGCCATCAGCTCGCCGGGCGTGAGCGCGGGATGCTGGTCGCGGTAGGCGGCGGGCACCCCGGCCGGGAGGCCCATGCCCGCCGCGACGAGGCCGATCAGCTCCTCGGTGAACACCGCGGCGAGCCCGGACGGCATCAGGAAGAACCGGAACTCCTCGGACGTGCAGCCGATGAGCAGGTCCACGTCGCGGCCCGCGCCGTCCGCGATGGCGTCCTCGGGCCGCTGGCGCAGCAGGTCGCCGTCCAGGATCGGGAGGAGCGACATGCCGGAGGCGGCCGTGGTCGCGCCCCACCGGCCGGGGTCGGGCAGCGCGGCGACCTCGGTGGCGACCGCCGACTGGACGGGGATGATCGCGGACGGGTCCAGCGCCGCGAACCCCTCGGCGCTCGGTTCCACGCCGAGCCGCGCGGCCATCTCCCGGGTGACGAGCAGGGCGTCGTCCGGGTCCTGCGCGACGGCGCCCGCGCCGCTCTGCGCGATCGCGCGGCCGAAGAGCCCGAGGTCGAGGGAGAGCAGGGTGGTGACGCTCATCGCGCCGGACGACTCGCCGAACACGGTGACGCGGCCGGGGTCGCCGCCGAAGGCCGCGATGTTGGCGCGGACCCACTCCAGCGCGGCGATCTGGTCCAGCAGGCCCCGGTTCGGCGGGGCGCCGGGCAGATGGGCAAAGCCCTCCACGCCGAGCCGGTAGTTGATCGTGACGCAGACGACGCCGTCGCGGGCGAAGTTGCCGCCGTCGTAGACGGGCAGCGCGCCCGACCCGTTGCGGAACGCGCCGCCGTGGATCCACACCATGACCGGCAGGCCGGGGCCACCGGGCGTCCAGACGTTCAGGTTGAGGCAGCCGTCGCCGGGGATGTCAGGATCGTCCAGGAGCTGGGTGTAGGGGTGCAGGTAGCCGGGCTTGGGCGCGGTCGGCCCGTACTCGACGGCGTCGCGGACCCCGTCCCACGGCTCCGGCGGGCGCGGCGGCCGGAAGCGGTTCGGGCCGAACGGCGGCGCGGCGTAGGGGATGCCGAAGAACGCGGTGATGCCGTCCCGCGCCACCCCGCGGACCTTGCCGTACGCCGTCTGGACGACCGTCCCCCGTTGCATGCGGCCCCCGGTCTTAGAACGAAGTTCAACCAGGAGAGCTTACGGGGAGGCGAACGCGTGCGGAACGCGGCGGCTACGTCCGGATCCGGGCGTCGTAGGACTTCCGCGCGTCCGGATCGAAGTCGAGGAAGATCCGGTCGAGCCCGTAGCGGCGCGCGATGGCCTGCCTGACCCGGTCCGGGAGCAGCGCGCCGAGCTTGACCTGGCGGGCGAGCTTCGCCGGGACGACGACCTGCGGGCGCGGGCGCCCGATCAGCTCCACCACGGCGGCGGCGATGTCCTCGGGCTCGCAGTTTGCATCACGCCGTGCACGTTGATGTCGACGCAGCGGCGGGCGTCGGCGTCGCTCTCGTCCGTGACCGGCCCGATCGGCATGATCCCGGCGTTGTTGATCACGACGTCGAGCGGCCCGGCGGCCTCCTCGGCCTGATCGAGGAACGCGGTGAAGGACGCGCGGGACGTCACGTCCACGACGAGGCCGGTGACGCCCGCGGACCCGGCCGCCTCCGTGACCGCGGCCTCGTCGATGTCACCGATGACGACGGCGGCGCCCTTGGCCTTCAGCGCCGGGGCGGTGGCGAGTCCGATGCCGCGCGCGGCCCCGGTGATCGCGACGGCTTTGCTCATCGGCTCTGCTCCAGACGGTCGAGGCGGACGGGAAGGCCGTCCTTCGGCGACGGCAGGGACGTGGTGTCCAGGGGCATCTCGTACAGCCCGGGGACGCTCCACCGGTACCTCAGCAGAACCTGGTGCAGGATCGACTTCACCTGCATGCCCGCGAAGTACATCCCGATGCACTTGTGCGCGCCGCCGCCGAACGGCGACCACGCGTACTTGTGGACCTTGTCCTCGCGGCGCTCCGGCGCGAACCGGCCGGGGTCGAACGCGTCCGGGTCGGGCCACCAGTCGGCCATGCGGTGGTTGCTGAGCATCGGGACGACGACGATCGTCCCGGCGGGGATGTGGAAGCCGAGGAGGGAGGTGTCCTTGACGACCTTGCGCGGCAGCGCGGGGACGGGCGCGATCAGCCGCAGGGACTCCTTCATCACCATGTCCATGCCGGTGAGGGCGTCCAGGTCGGCGTAGTCGAGCTCCGCCCTGCCGAGCGCGAGGGACTCGTCCCGGAGCCGCTCCTGCCATTCGGGGAACTTGGCGAGGTGGTACGCCATCGACGTCAGCGTGATGGTCGTGGTGTCGTGCGCGGCCATCAGCGCGAAGATCATGTGGTTGACGACGTCCTCGTCGGTGAACCGCTCCCCGTCGTCGGATTCCGCGGCACAGAGCGCGGCGAACAGGTCGTCGCCGCCGTCGCGGCGCTTGGCGGGCAGATGCCGGTAGAAGAACTCCTCCAGCACCTTGCGGGCCTGCAGGCCGCGGTGCCAGCGCAGCCCGGGGACGGGGAAGCGCACGTACGCCGTCCCGGCCCGGACGGCGTCGATGAACGCGCCATTGACCCGCGCGCGCTCCGCGTCCCCGAGCTCGACGCCCATGAACACGTCCGCGGCGAGGTCGAGGGTGAGCTGCTTGACGTGGTCGTACACCGTGAAGCCGCCGCCGGGCCGCCACGCCTCGACGCCCTTGACGATGCCGGGCGCCATCGCGTCCATGTAGGCGCGCAGGCGGGGACGGGTGAACGCCTGCTGCATGATGCGCCGGTGGTGCAGATGCTCCTCGAAGTCCAGGAGCATGATGCCGCGGTTGAAGAACGGCCCGATGTAGTAGCTCCACGCGGGCCCGCTCGCGAACGCCTTGTCGCGGTTGACCAGGACGGCCTCGGCGCCCTCCGGGCCGTGGACGGTGACCGTCCGCTGCCCGAGCAGCCATCCCCAGGAGACCTGCCCGTGCTCGGCGTACCGCTTGCGGGCCGTCCCGATCGGGTTCCGCATCACGGCGATGGTGCTGCCGATGTACGGGACGCCTCCCACTCCGGGGACCGCTTTCAGGCCGCTGCCCGCCGGCGGCGGCGCGAGGACGCTCGTCATGAACCCTCCGGACGCGTGCGACACATGGCCGATAACCGTCGCTTCGTTGTAACGCAGCGCAGGTCAGTAAGTCCAGACTTATCGCCCGTGACTTGTGACTCCCCGGTCACCGCGCCTCGCGGGCCGCGGGCGCCTTGAGCAGCCGCCTCCGGGCGGCGTCCGTCAGCGGCCGGTACGCACCCGCCTTGTCCCGGTAGTAGGCCACGCCTTGACCCGCGGAAGGAACGCCTTCTTCTCGCAGCGGCGCCGTCCGGAGCCGTCCTCCGGCCGTGACGGGCACCTCGTCCACGACCCGGACGATCGCGGGCCGCAACCCGGGCTCCACCCGCAGCAGCGCCTCCGAAAGATCCAAAGGCTTCAGCTCGGCGACGTCACGCAAACTCACCGCGGCTGCGGCAAGCTCCGTCTCCCCCACCGGAATCCCATAGACGGCGACGGTGCCGACATACGGCAGATCGCCGAGCGCATCCCGGATGGGACCCGGCGGGACGATCCCCTCGGCCGTCCGGATCAGCTCGGCCTCCCGCCCGGCCAGCCAGAAGTCGCCGGCGCCGTCGCGGTGGAACAGGTCACCGGTGATCGTCCAGGCGTCCTCGGGCGCGAACACGCCCCGCACGCACCGCCCCGCCGTGCCGACCGCGGACAGCCGCACCCGCGCGAGCAGCATCCCGATCTCACCGGGCTCGCACTCGATCGCGAAGCCGTCCGGCCCCTCGTCCAGGCGCCCGTTCTCCAGGACGTACCGGGCGAGGCGCACCTCGGCGCTGCCGGGCAGCGGCCGTCCCAGCGACCCGGGCTTCTTGCCGCTCAGGTTGACCAGGACCGACTCTCCCTCCGTCGCGGCGTAGAACTCCAGGACCCGGGCGGGGGCGAACCGGTCCTCCACCCGCCGCCACAGCCCGCGCGGCATGCCGGACCCGATGAACAGCCGGACGGCGTGATGCCGCTCCGCCGGATTGGGCGGCGCCTCCACCAGATCACGCAGCAGCATCCAGGTATATGAGGCGACGGTCACGCCGTACCGGCGAGCCTCGTCCCAGAACGTCTCAGGATCGTAGGCACTGGCGAGCGCCAGCCGGGCACCGCCCGCGACGGCTCCACCCAGGCTCATCAGCAGCGCGGACGGATGCTGGAGCGGCGTGATGCTGTACACGGTGTCGGACGGCGACAGCGCCGCGGACGACGCCGTCCCGAACGCCGACAGCGCCCACCGCCGGTTGGTGATCCGGTGGGCGCGGAGCAGCTCCCCCTCACCCCTGAACACGACGAAGGCGAGGTCACCGGCCCGCCCCGGGTTCGCCCGGAACCACCCGGGCACGTCGACGAGCTCCGGATCGATGGTCTCCATGTCCATGAGCGACCCGCGCTCACCACGTCCCGCGCCGCCCAGCAGATACGTCTCGACGCCGTCCAGCCCCGCCACCCGCGCCGCGTGCTCCGGATCGACGACCACCCGGGACACCTGGCCCAGCCGCACCTCCGCGGCAAGGTCCCCGTCAGGACGAAGAAGCACCGCGACCGCGCCCAACCGGCTCAACGCGGCGACCAGCGCGAGCGCCGTGGGCCGCGTGCCCATCAGCACACCGACCGCGTCACCGCGCCGCACCCCGATGTGGATCAGCCCGCGGACGACGGCGTCGATGCGGCTCTTGGCGGCGTCATGCGTGTACGGCCGCCCCTTGTAGAGGAAGAACACGTCGCCGGGCATCCGCCGGGCCTGCTCATCCAGGAGCAGCCCCATGGACATGCGGGTGTCGGACTGGATGCGCTCCAGCCGCGCCAGCCGGGGAAGGTTCTGCGCCGCCTCGCCGCCGAGCTGCCGGGTCCCGTGGATCGCCCGCGACGCCGTCCGGAAGGCCGACCGCACCGCGCTTCCCCCGACCCCCATGGCGAGCTGGAGCCCGTACCCGGGCAGGTCGGCCGGCGCGGCCTCCTCGTCCCCCGCAACGGGCGCCACAATGTCGGGAAGCCCACCCTCCCCCGCACGCCATTTCGCCCATTCCGCCACGGCGGGCCAGGTCCGCGCGATCGCGAGGCTCCCGACGACGAGCCCGAAATGCCCGGCGCGCAGGGACGCCTCGTACACCTGGGCGCGCGGCGCGGCCCGCCGGATCCCGCGGACCATCGGCGGCGGCGCGATCTCGTCGACCTCCCCGACGAACGTCAGCACCGGGCAGGTGATGTCGGCGAGCGTGACGAGCCGGTCGCCGATGACGAACCCGCCGGTGAGCATCCGGTTGTGCTGGACGAACTGGCGCACGAACTCCGCCAGCGCGGGCCCGGGCCACGACACCCAGCCCTCCCGCTCCAGGAACCGCCGCTGCCGCTCCCTCGGCGCGAGCCGCTCCCGGTCGTGCAATTGCAGAATGAAATCGACCCGTGACCGCACCGACTTCACCGGGCTCAGCAACTGGAACCCGAGCCGCGTCACCCACCCCGGGACCGCGAACCCGCCGAGCACCCAGTCGGGGACCCGTCCGACCCCCTCGGACGCGAGCCACCCGGGCAGCCCGAACGGCAACGCGACGCTCGTATCGGTCGGGCTCCCGAACGTCACCACCGACTCGATACCTTCGCTGCGCCGGTACGCCGCGGCCTGGTAGACGAACATGCCGCCCTGCGAATACCCGGCAAGGTGCACGTCCCGCCCAGTGGCCTTCCGGACCCGATCCACCGCGTCGCTAACGGCGAGCACATGATCGGTGATGGTCCGCTCAAGCCCACCGGGTTCCCGCTCAGGCGCCCCGAAGTCGACGACCCACGGATCGACCCCGGAGTCCCGCAGCACCCGGACGGCGCTGACCCGCGAGGAGATGTCGTACACCTCCGCGGTGATCATCAGCGGCGGGACGAGCAGCATCACCGGCCCGTCCCCGTCGTCCGGGAAGTAGTGCCGCAGCCGGTACACCCGCTGCTCGGTCACCACCTCGCGGGGCGAGGCGTCCTCGTCGGTGTCGAACCCGCCGAACCGGGCGACCTCCAGGGCGTTCTGGGCGGTGGACCCCAGGCGGGCGCCCAGGCGGAACAGCGTCTTCGCAACAGCCGGCATCGTCGACCTCTCACAGCGTCAACGGCCATCGTGTCCTGTAGCCACGACCTTTAGCAATCCGGCCGATCTTCCCGGAGACGCGGATCAGGGGACGACGCGCGCCCCGTCCATCTCCCCGGCCCGCAGCCGCTCCCACATGTATCTCCGCCGCGGCTTGCCGCTGGACGTCCGGTGGATCAGCCCCGTGCCCACCACGATCGTCAGCTCGACGTCGCCGCCGAGCCTCCGGCGCAGCATCTCGCGGACGTCGCCCGTCCACGACTCGTCCCGCGTCTCGGCGAACAGCGCGAGCCCCTTGCGTCCGGCCCCCGGCACGCCGACCACCACGATGCGCCCCTTCCCGAGCCCGCTGGCCTCGGCGATCTTGGCCTCAAGGTCCTCGACGTACACCGAGCGCCCGCGCACCTTGATGCTGTCGCCCATCCGCCCGAGGACGAACAGCTGCCCGGAATGAAAGAACCCGGCATCCCCGGTGAAGACCTTCCCGTCCAGAAACCGGGTCGACTTCCCCTCAGCCCCCGCGTAGTACCCGGGGCAGGCGGAAGGACCGCCCACCACGATCTCCCCGAGCAGCCCTTCGCCCAGCTCCCGCCCGTCATCGTCCACGATCGCCACGGGCACGTCGGCCT
>NZ_VCKW01000162.1 GCF_005889715.1 Actinomadura soli | reverse complement strand
CTCTGGCACTGCCTCCACAACAACGTCCCCTACAACGAGACGACCGCCTGGCCCACCCCTCCAGCGCACGCCTCGCCGCAGGCCGCTTGACAACCCACCCGCGTGAGGTGTCTACCCGGGCCATGAGCACATGGTCGTGGCTCGCGGCCAGATCCTCACGGAGCAGCTCGACGGCACGTTCAGCGACACTCCGGTCAGGTTCGAACAAGTCGACGACGGGAGCGTATTCTCTCTTTGAGAAGTAAACCTGCTGGTGCACGTCCTTCAGTGAAAAGCCGAACACGAACAGGCCGCTGAGGTCGGCGCCGTCACTCCGGAACGGGGTGGCGGTGAACTGGACCATGCGCTTCCCGGCGAATTGATCACGAACCTTGCGACAGGTCTTCGTGGTCACATGGTGGGCTTCATCGATGAACAAGTGAGTGCACGCCTCGGTCAGGGCATCCCGCGCCCCTGGAGAGAAGTGCTGCAGGACAGGAGGCGTTGCCACGATCACATTGCACTGCGCCGCGAACTCGTGAGCCAGGGAAGGATCCCGGTTACCGCGTTTGACCCTCCCGATGATCGGTCTGAGGGCTGACTCGGCAACTATGCGGAAATCCTGTAGCAGCCCGAGTCGCTCGAACTTCTCGGCGAACTGGTCCCGCAGGGCGTCGGAAGGAACGATCACCAACAGGCGCTCGACTCGCCCGGCTACCAGCCGGGCTACCACGGAAGGACTCATCGAACGAAGCGAGGACCTGAGCGGGCCCCACGATTTCGGTATCCTCGCCCGCTACCGCCTCACCAACTCCTAGGCCGCCCTGGGTAGCAGTGCCTGTCACGGTCGCGGGTTCCACCAGAGATGCGCAGCTGGTGGGGGATGGCGTTGAGCAGGATGCTTCCGGTGGTGGCGTCGCTTGCCCTCGGTTGTGTCCTTGGCGATGGTGAGATGCATGCTGGAGGTGTGCGGCGAGGGAGGTGGTGCGCGGGGCTGGGAGGCAGTGATGGTCAGGTTTGCGTTTCTGGGGCGGGTGTCGACGGAGGATCTTCAGGATCCGGTGGAGTCGCGTCGGTGGCAGTTGTCGCGTGCTGAGCGGCTGGTTGCCAGCCGTGGGCGGATCGTGGCGGAGTTCTTCGATGTGGGGCAGTCTCGGGCGGTGGCGTGGCAGCGGCGGCCGGAGTCGGGGCGGTTGCTGGAGGCGCTTGAGGATCCCGATCGCGGGTTTGACGCCGTGGTGGTCGGTGAGCCGCAGCGGGTCTTCTACGACAATCAGTTCGGGTTGATCTTCCCGCTGTTTGTCCACTTCCAGGTGGGGCTGTGGGTTCCGGAGGTCGGGGGTGCACTGGATCCGGACTCCGAGGCTCACTGTTTGATCATGTCGGTGTATGCGGGCATGTCCAGGGCCGAGCGGCGGCGCATCCAGGTCCGGGTCCGCGCGGCGATGTTGGCTCAGGCCGAGTTCGAGGGCCGTTTCCTGGGCGGTCGGCCGCCTTATGGGTACCGGCTGGCTGATGCGGGCCCGCATCCCAACCCGGCGATGGCGGCGTTGGGGGCGCGGAGCCATCGGCTGGAGCTCGACCCGCAGGCGGCGCCAATCGTGGAGCAGATCTTTGCCCTGCGTCTTGCGGGATACGGCGCGCGGCGTATCGCCGGAGTGCTGGACGCCGACCGCATTCCGTGTCCCTCGGCACATGATCCCGCTCGTAACCGGCACCGGGCTGGAGCGGGCTGGACGGTGGGGACCGTGCTGGCGTTGCTGAGGAATCCGCGCTACACCGGGTTCGAGGTGTGGAACAAGCAGTCCAAGGTCGAGGTGCTCATCGACCCCCACAACGTCGGGCTGGGCACGCGCACGGTGATGCGCTGGAACCCGCACGCGGCGTGGGTGCCCTCGCAGCGGCAGGTACATCCGGCGATCGTGAGCGTGGACGACTTCCAACATGCCCAGCGCACCCGCGCACTGCGCCGGGTGCATCGGACGTACCTCCTCCGTGGGCTGTTGCGCTGTGCGTTGTGTGGTCGGCGGATGGAAGGTGCCTGGAACAACGGGCGCGCCAACTACCGCTGCCACCATCTCCGGGCTACCGGGACGGACCTGCCGCGCAGTGTCTTCGTCCGCGAAGACAAGATCGTGCCGCACCTGGCGGCACTTCTGATCCGCTTCAAGGCCGAGTCGATGTCACCTTGTTCTCTCGGAGACGCTGACATTCCTAGGGATGTGGCGGGCCAGGTGGCGATGTGCCGGGAGTTGGGGCTGACGTTGAGGTACGACCATCGCACCCAGTCGCTCACCGTTCGCAGTCACCAGGGGGATATCGCCATCCGCCTGTTGTGAGCCGAGAACGAATTGATACAGGATGGTGAATGCTTATGCAGGGAGCTTAGTTCTGGGCAGTGTCGACAATCGCACTGCAAGCAAAAGACCCAGCTCGTAAGGGTTGCCTCGAAGCTGAGTCTTGATAAAATTCTGTATAGTTTTGCGGAGCTATGCATGATCTTGCGTGTCCGAGGGGGGACTTGAACCCCCATGCCCCGTGAAGGGCACTAGCACCTCAAGCTAGCGCGTCTGCCTATTCCGCCACCCGGACCGGTTGCAGGCCGCAGCGGGCTGCGGCGGGGTTCACCATACCAAAGGTGGCGAGTCGCGGCGAAGTCGATCGGCGGGCACCATGGACGGGTACGCGACTACGCGAGGTGAGCATTGTGGGCCAGCAGCCGACCGCTGAGGACGAGGTCGTCCGGCTCTGCCAGGAGCTGATCCGGATCGACACCAGCAACCCGGGAGATCATTCGGGGCCGGGGGAGCGGGTGGCGGCGGAGTATGTCGCGGAGCGGCTCGCGGAGGTCGGGCTGGAGTCGCGGATCTTCGAGTCGCGTCCGGGGCGGGCGAGCCTGGTGGCGAGGATCGAGGGGGAGGACCCGGGACGGGACGCGTTGTTGTTGCACGGGCATCTGGACGTGGTGCCCGCGCGTCAGGAGGACTGGACGCGGGACCCGTTCGGTGGAGAGATCGCTGACGGGTGCGTCTGGGGCCGCGGGGCCGTGGACATGAAGGACATGGACGCGATGATCCTCGCGGTGGTGCGGCAGCGGCTGCGGGAGGGGCGGCGGCCGCCGCGGGACGTGGTGCTCGCGTTTCTGGCCGATGAGGAGGCCGGGGGCCAGTGGGGGGCGCAGTGGCTGGTCAAGGAGCATCCGGAGCTGTTCGAGGGGTGCACCGAGGCCGTGGGGGAGGTCGGCGGGTTCAGCCTGACGGTGCCGGGGGACCGGCGGTTGTACCTCATCGAGACGGCGGAGAAGGGCATCGCGTGGATGAACCTGACCGCCAAGGGGACGGCGGGGCACGGGTCGATGGTGCATCCGGACAACGCGGTGACGGCCGTGGCGGCGGCGGTCGGGAGGCTGGGGTCGTACGAGTTCCCGCTGCGGTTGACGAAGTCGGTGCGGGCGTTCCTGGAGCGGGCGTGCATGGCGTACGGGGTGGAGTTCGATCCGGAGCGGCCGGAGGAGTGCCTGGAGAAGATCGGGCCGCTGGCGCGCATGATCGGCGCGACCCTGAGGAATACGCTCAATCCGACGCGGCTGGACGCCGGATATAAGACGAATGTCATTCCGCAGACCGCCACGGCTCAAGTAGACGGACGGTTCCTTCCCGGATATGAGGACGAGTTCTTCGCGGTAGTGGACGAACTTCTCGGGCCGGACGTCGAGCGGGATTTCGTCCATCACGACCACGCGCTCGAGACGGACTACGAGGGGGCGCTCGTCGCGGCCATGGAGGCGGCCCTGACCTCGGAGGACGCGGGCGCGCTGCCGGTTCCGTACTGCCTGAGCGGCGGGACGGACGCCAAGGCGTTCGCCCGGCTGGGAATGCGGTGCTTCGGCTTCGCGCCGCTGAAATTGCCCCCAGAGTTGGACTTTTCCGGAATGTTCCATGGGGTCGACGAGCGCGTTCCCGTGGACGGTCTGCGCTTCGGCGTGCGGGTCCTCGACACATTCCTTGATCGGTCCTGAATTTGCCATCGCCAATGCGTTCCGTGGTGCTATCGTCACCATTCGTTGAGGACGATCTGGTCGCAACGGAGGTCGATCGGTGGCAAGCGACGCGGAACGGGCGAGGACGGTCGCCGTCCCGCCACGTCGTGCAGCGGCCGCCGGCTCCGTCGTCGGCCGGGCCGTCCGGCGGCTGCTCGTCCTCGGCGGGCTGCTGATCGCAGGCTGGCTCCTCGGGTGCGCCGCCCAGTCCGCGCACGCCGATGAGGTCCCCGCGACGCCGTCGCACGTGGTCGAGACGGCCCCCGCGCTGGAGCACGCGGTCGAGGCCGCTACCGAGCGCCCGCCCGTGCCGGACGTGGTGCAGGCCATGGTGGAGAATCCGCCGCCACCGCCGCCGACGGAGGCCGCGGACGAACCGGTGCCGCACGACGCGGTGCCCCTTCCGACGGTCGCCGAGAGCGTGCATGCGGCTGGCGATGCGCCCGTGACGGCCGGTGTGACGGTGCCGCCGCCGCACCGGTGGACGCCCAAGGCCGTGTCCGCTCAGACGGTTGAGAAGGACGGCGGTCAGAACCTGCGGCGGACCGTCCGGCATCATCCGGCGCCCGCACCGGCGCCGCAGCGGCCCGATGATCACTCCGTGGCAGGTGGCGCCGCCATGTCCGGCGTCACCGCGGGCTTTCCGAGCGGCGGCGCGTGGGCACCGGTCCCGATGCGAGGGCCGTCCGGTCGCCTTCCGGGTGCCGTGCCACCGGCCGTCCGCACCGCCGCGGACGAGCCGTCCTTCGCGCCCGACTGATCACTGATCACTGACTCCGGACAGGGGTCGCCCGTGCGCCGGGGCCCGCCCTGTCCGGGACGTGCCGTGCCCTCTGCGCGGCATGTCGTCCCCACGAGACCCACACGACCGTGCGTCTCGATCCCCCCATTTCACTGAACGGAGCATCATGCGAACGTGGGCAAAGGGCACATCCCGTGCCGCTGTGCTCACCGCGGGCTTTGTCGCCCTCGGTGTCAGCGCCATCCCGGCCAACGCCTTCGCCGGCATCACGGACGGAAGCGGAGGCGTCCTGTCCGGCAACCAGGCCAGCGCGCCGATCTCCGCGCCGGCCGACGTGAGCGGCAACGCCGCGTCCCTGCTCGGCATCTCGGCCGCCGGTTCCAAGGGCGGCGCCAAGGTCCACCAGCACGGCGACGGCGGCGGGCAACTGACGTCCGGCACGGGCGGCGTCGCGTCCGGAAACCAGGTCAACGCGCCGGTCTCCGTGCCGGTGAACGTCTGCGGCAATGCCGTCGGCGTGCTCGGGCACACGGCCGCGGGCTGCAAGGGCGGCGCCAAGGTCGAGGGCGGCGGCGGCGCGGGCGGCCAGGTCACCGACGGGACGGGCGGCGTCCTGTCCGGCAACCAGGCGAACGCGCCGATCTCCATTCCCGCCAACGTGTGCGGCAACGCGGTCGCGATCGCCGGTCACGCGCTGGCCGGCTGCAAGGGCGGCTCCGTCGTCGAGAGCGGCTCCCACGTCTACGAGAACGGACGGAGCGGGGCCGCACAGGAGACGTCCGGCCTGTTCGGCGCCGGCAGTGGCAACCAGGCGAACGTGCCGGTCAGCGTGCCCGCCAACGTCTGCGGGAACGCGGTCGGCAAGGCGGTGGCCGGCTGCGAGGGCGGCGCCGAGGCCGAGGGCGGCGGCGCGGGCGGCCAGTTCACCGACGGGACGGGCGGTGTCCTGTCCGGCAACCAGGCCAACGCCCCGATCAGCATCGCGGCGAACGCCTGCGGCAACGCCGGCGCCGTGATCGGCCTGGCCGCCGCGTTCTGCGAGGGCGGCGCCCACGCGGGCGGCGGCCCCGGCGGCGACCAGTTCACGTCCGGGACCGGCGGTGTCCTGTCCGGCAACCAGGCGAACGCGCCGGTCTCGCCCTCCGCGAACGTGTGCGGCAACGCCGCCGCCGTCGTCGGCATCGCCCTCGCCATGTGCGAAGGCGGCCCCGCCCACGACGAGGGCTACCCCCACGACGAGGGCTACCCCCACCACCGGACGGCCCGCGCCAAGCCGGGAGCCCTGCCCAAGGTCGGCGGCCCGTCCGCGCTGAAGGGCGTGCCGAAGGCCAACGGCCTGCTCAAGGGCCACCGTCTGCCGAAGACGGGCGGCGTGCCCCAGACGGCCCGCCAGTCCCCGCCGGCCACCCTCCCCAAGACCGACGGTCTGCCCAAGACGGGCGGGCTGCCCAGGACCGACGGGCTGGTCAAGGGTGGGCTTCCCAAGGTCAAGGGGTCCCACCGGCACGGGAGCATCGCCCTGCTGGACGCCGGGTCGCGGCAGGCGGCGCCGAAGACGCCGCTGCCGGCGCAGAAGATCCCCGGCGTCCCGGGCGGGGACGTGCTGCCGGCGAAGCCGATCGTCCCGTCGCTCACGACGGCGACCAAGGGCCTGCCGAAGCCGGCCGGTGCGGTCGGCGGCGGGCCGGTGTCCCCGGCCGTCCCGGCGACGGGCGAGCTCGGGCCGGTCAAGCGGATCGCGGCGGAGGAGACGATCACGGACGGCACCGAGTCCGGGGCGACCTGGACGCTGGCCGTGTCCGGAATGCTGGCCGCCGCGGCCGGTGCCTTCGGGCTGACCCGCCGCATCCGCCCGGCCCGCCACTGAGCGGCCGAGAGCCGGCGGCCGACATCGAACGGCCGGTCGAGCCGGTCGCCGGCGGATGGCAGGTGAGTGAGGTGTCGCCGTGACGTGACGGCCGGGTGTGGTCGTGACGCGGTGGCGACGAGGACGCTTCGCCCGTCCCGGAAGGCGCGGTCCGGGACGGGCGAAGCCCTGTCAGGAACCTGATCTTCACCATCCGTCAAGGGGAACGTACGTAGTGCTACACTCCCGGACGGACCGCCAGTATCAACCGAGCGGAGTTCGTCATCTGATCGGTGGCGGGTGGGGGCCGGAGGACGGTCAGAACGCGCAGACGGACGGTCAGCATCCGCGAACGGTCGGTCAGAACGTGCGGACGGCGCGGATGACCTTGCGGCGGAGTTGAATACGGCGGCGGCCGTCCGGGTAGAGGCGCAACCGATCGATTTCCCAGCCGCCGCGCTCCGCGTGCTCGGTCAGGATCTGCCGGGCGGTATCACGCGAGGTGCCGCGCGGCAGTGACAGGACGAGGTAGGTGTACTCCACCATTGCGACCATTATTACGTGGTCTACCGGCGGCTCGGCACCGTTACCGCGGCGACCCGGTCCGCACGGCCTCTGGCGGCATGTCATCCTGTCTGGGGCGTGCGGCGGTGAGAATCCCGTTCGTCCGCGGGGCGGAGCGGTGATCGTGGGGCGGTCGAGGCGACCCGCGGGCATGAACGCGCCGTCCGGCGACGTTGTACCAAGTCTGTAATAGAGAGCCTGTTCAAAAGAGGACCAAGACAGCGAGGTTGGAGCGACTGTGCCAGCCAAGAACGGCACCGCGAACAGTGGCCGGGGCAACGGCGCCGGTACCCGTCTGGTGATCGTCGAGTCGCCCGCGAAGGCGAAGACGATCGCTGGGTACCTGGGGCGCGGCTACATCGTGGAGTCCAGTATCGGCCATATCCGGGACCTCCCGGGCAGCGCCTCGGAGGTGCCGGCCAAGTACAAGGGCGAGCCGTGGGCCAAGCTCGGCGTGAACGTCGAGCGCGAGTTCGAGCCGCTCTACGTCGTCAACTCCGACAAGCGGCAGCAGGTCCAGAAGCTGAAGAAGCTGCTCGCCGAGGCCGACGAGCTCTACCTCGCGACGGACGAGGACCGGGAGGGCGAGGCGATCGCCTGGCACCTCCAGGAGGTCCTCCAGCCGAAGGTGCCGGTGCACCGGATGGTCTTCAACGAGATCACCAAGGACGCGATCCAGCGCGCGGCCGCGAACCCGCGCGAGCTGAACATGCCGCTGGTGAACGCGCAGGAGACGCGCCGCGTCCTGGACCGCCTCTACGGGTACGAGGTCAGCCCCGTCCTGTGGAAGAAGGTCATGCCGAAGCTGTCGGCGGGCCGCGTGCAGTCGGTGGCGACGCGCCTGGTGGTCGAGCGGGAGCGGGAGCGGATCGCGTTCGTCCCGGCCCACTACTGGGACATCGCCGCCCTGTTCGACACCGGTAAGGACGAGGAGCCGAAGGCGTTCAAGGCCGGTCTCGTGTCCGTGGACGGCAAGCGCGTCGCGCAGGGGCGGGACTTCGCGTCCGACGGCACCCTGAAGACGAGGGACGCGCTGCACCTGGACGAGCCCGCCGCGCGCGCTCTGGCCGAACGGCTGCGCGACAGGCCGTACGAGGTCAAGTCCGTCGAGCCCAAGCCGTACACCCGCCGCCCGTACCCCCCGTTTCGGACGACGACCCTCCAGCAGGAGGCGAGCCGGAAACTGAACTTCTCCGCGAAGTACACGATGTCGGTGGCGCAGAAGCTGTACGAGAACGGCTTCATCACCTACATGCGAACCGACTCGATCACGCTGTCGGAGACGGCGATCACGGCGGCGCGGCGGCAGGCGGCGTCGCTGTTCGGCGGCGAGTACGTGCCGGACAAGCCGCGCGTCTACGCGTCCAAGGTGAAGAACGCGCAGGAGGCGCACGAGGCGATCCGCCCGGCGGGCGACACGTTCCGCACGCCGGCCGAGACGGGCCTGTCCGGCGACCAGTTCCGGCTGTACGAGCTGATCTGGAAGCGGACGATCGCGTCGCAGATGAAGGACGCGACGGGCCAGTCGGTGTCGATCCGCGTGACCGGGCTGTCGACTCAGAATGAGCGGGCGGAGTTCGGCGCGACCGGTAAGACGATCACGTTCTACGGGTTCCTCAAGGCGTACGTGGAGAGCGCGGACGACCCGTCCACCGACCGGGACGACCAGGAGCGGCGGCTGCCGAACCTGGCCGAGCGCGACCCGCTGACCGCCACGACCGTGGACGCCGAGGGCCACTCGACCCGCCCGCCGGCGCGCTACACCGAGGCGAGCCTGGTGAAGGAGCTGGAGGAACGGGAGATCGGGCGTCCGTCGACGTACGCCTCGATCATCGGGACGATCCTGGCCCGCGAGTACGTGTTCAAGAAGGGCACGGCGCTCGTCCCGTCGTTCCTGGCGTTCGCCGTGGTCAACCTGCTGGAGCAGCATTTCGGCAACCTCGTCGACTACGACTTCACCGCGCACATGGAGGACGGTCTCGACGAGATCGCCCGCGGCGAGGCGGAGCGCGTCCGCTGGCTGACGCGGTTCTACTTCGGCGACGAGGGCGAGGAGGGCCTGAAGGAGCTGGTCGGCGACATCGGCGACATCGACGCCAAGGGTGTCAGCTCGTTCCCGATCAAGGACTCCGACATCATGGTGCGGGTCGGCCGGTACGGGTCGTACCTCGACCGGGACGGCGAGCGCGCCAACATCCCGGACGACATCGCGCCGGACGAGCTCACCGCCGAGAGGGCCGAGGAGCTGCTCGCGCAGCCGTCCGGCGACCGGGAGCTCGGCACCGACCCGGAGACCGGGCACACGATCGTCGCCAAGTCGGGACGCTTCGGCCCGTACGTCACCGAGATCCTCCCCGAGCAGGCCCCGCCCGCCGAGGGCGAGAAGAAGAAGCGGACGAAGAAGGCCGACGCGGCCAAACCGCGCACCGGTTCCCTCTTCAAGACGATGTCGCTCGACACGGTCACGCTCGACGACGCGCTGAAGCTGCTGTCGCTGCCGCGCACGCTCGGCGATCTGGACGGCGAGCCGGTGACCGCGCAGAACGGACGGTTCGGCCCGTACATCAAGAGGGGGAGCGACAGCCGCTCGCTCGCCTCGGAGGACGAGCTGTTCACGGTCACGCTGGAGCAGGCGAAGGAGCTGTTCGCGCAGCCGAAGCAGCGCGGGCGCCGGGCCGCGTCGGCGGCGCCGCTGCGTGAGCTGGGCAAGGACCCGTCCAGCCAGAAGCCGGTCGTGGTGAAGGAGGGGCGTTTCGGCCCCTACGTCACCGACGGCGAGACGAACGCGAGCCTCCGCAAGGGCGACGAGGTCGAGTCGATCACCATCCAGCGCGCCGCGGAGCTGCTCGCGGAGCGCCGTGAGAAGGTGGCCGCGGGCGGCGGGAAGAAGAAGCCGGCAACCCGCCGTCGAACCTCCGCAAAGTCCGGCTCCTAGGGACATCCACGCCGATACCCTGACCGACATGACCAGAACGGGCGCATCCCGGCCGCACCCCGCAGCGTCACCGCCGCCGGGCGTTTCGCCTCTTTCGCCGATCGGGCCGTTCCGGCGGCTGCGGTCCGCGCTGACGCTGTCCGGCCTCGGCCTGTGGCTCTGCGTCCCGGCGCTGACGGCGATGGCCGCGACGCTGACCCGCGACGACGACGCGGCCGCCCGCGCGCAGGCGGTGGGTGCCGTGCTCGCGCTGATGCTGCTGCCCGCGGCCCTGCTCGCTCCGCTCGCCGGGATGCTCGCCGCCCGCGTCGATCGCCGGCTCATGCTGCTCATCGCGGACGTGCTGCGCCTGGTGATCCTCGTGACGGTCCCGCTCGTCGGCACGCTGCCGTGGACGATGGCCGCCGCGTTCCTCGTCGCCTTCCTGGCCCTGCTGTGGACGCCGGCGGCGCGCGCGTCGCTGCCCGCGCTCGTCCCGGACGAGGAGCGGCGGGCCCGCGCCCACCGGTCGGCGAACCGCGTCGTGTACGGCCCGGCCCCCGCCGCCGCGCTGCTGTTCGCGGTCCTCGCCCTGATCGCGGACGGGACGCTCGGCCGCGGCTCCCGCGCCGACCTCGCCCTCTACGTGACGGCCGCCCTGTTCCTCGGCTCGTCGGCCCTCGTCGCCGCGATCCGCGACATCCCGGCCTCGGTGCCGATCCACGTCGCGTCGCCGCTGAAGCTGCTGTTCCAGGGCCCCGGGGCGGGCGCCGCCCGCGGCCTCGGCCTGGCCGTGACCGCGGCGTCCTTCGCGGCCTGCGCGGTCGTCGCCGTCGCCCGCGTCCACGCGGGCGAGCTGGGCGGCGGCGACGCGGGCTACGGCAGCGTCCTCGCCGGTCTCACGCTGGGCGCCGGCTCGGGGCTCTTCCTCGGGCCGCGCGTGCTCGTCCCGTTCAGCCGCCGCAGGCTCCTCGGCCTCGCGGTCCTCGCCGCCGCGGTCACGCTCGTGGTGCTCGCGCTCGTCCAGAACCTCGTCGTCGTCGTGTTCGCGACGGGACTGCTGGGCGTGTTCGCCGGAGCCGCCTGGACGACGGGCACGACCGTCCTCACCGACCCGGACGCGGGCGGCGACCCGGACGCGCCGGACGACTCCCGCCCGTCGGCCTACCTGCGCTCGGTCGCCGTCGTCACCGCCGTGGTCGCGTTCGCCGCCGTCCCGCTGATCGCCGGGGCGGTCGGCTCGCACCGCCTCGACCTCGCCGGCGGCGTGTACGACGCCACCGGGACGGGCACCGCGCTCCTCATCGCCGCCGTTCTGGCCCTGCTCGCGGGCGCCGTCGCGTACAAGCGGCTGGACGACCGGCGCGGCATCCCGCTCATCCCCGACCTGCGCGCCGCCCTGCACGGCGAGGTCTACACGCCGCCGGAGCAGGCCGCCGCCGCTGCCGCCCAGCAGCCCGTCCACCGGGGGCAGCGCGGCGTGTTCGTCGCGTTCGAGGGCGGCGAGGGCGCCGGGAAGACCACCCAGGCGCGGCTCGCCGCGATCTGGCTCCGCGACCACGGCTACGACGTCGTCACCACGCAGGAACCGGGCGCCACCAAGATCGGGATGCGGCTGCGCGCGATGCTGCTCGACCGCGACACCACGGGCCTGTCCGACCGCGCCGAGACCCTGCTGTACGCCGCCGACCGCGCCGACCACATCGCCAACGTCATCAAGCCCGCGATGGAACGGGGCGCGATCGTCGTCAGCGACCGCTACGTCGACTCGTCCCTCGCCTACCAGGGCTTCGGGCGGCAGCAGCGGGTCGAGGACATCGCCCGCGTCAACGCCTGGGCCACCGGCGGCCTCGTCCCGGACCTGACCGTCCTGCTGGAGATCCCGCCGCGGACGGGCCTCGACCGGCTGTCCGCGCCCGCCGACCGCATCGAGTCCGAGTCGGACGACTTCCACGAGCGCGTCCGCACCGGATTCCGCGCCCTCGCCGAGGCCGACCCGGACCGCTACCTGATCCTGGACGCGAGCCGCCCGCAGGGTGAGCTGAGCCGCGAGATCCAGTACCGCATCCGCGAGATCCTCCCCGACCCGATCCCGGCCGGGACCGAGGACGCCACGAGCACCTTCCCCGTCATCACCGACCTCTGACCCGACCGGCCTGCGACCCGGCTAGCCTCGTACCCATGAGCGTCTGGGATGACCTGGTGGGGCAGGAGCCCGTCGTCGCGCAGCTGTCGTCGGCCGCGGCGGACGGCGCCGGCCTGGCCCACGCCTGGCTCTTCACCGGCCCCCCCGGCGCCGGGCGCGTCACGGCGGCGCGGGCGTTCGCGGCGGCGCTGCAGTGCGAGGAGGCGCCGCGAGGGTGCGGGCACTGCCCGTCCTGCCATCAGGTGCTCCAGGGCACGCACGCGGACATCGAGGTCGTCCGTCCGGCGGGGCTGTCCTACGGCGCGGCGGAGGCCCGGCGGCTGGTGCTGCGCGCGTCGTCGTCGCCGAGCGGCGGCCGCTGGCAGATCGTCCTGTTCGAGGACGCCGACCGCGCGACGGAGTCGGCGGCGAACGTGCTGCTGAAGGCGATCGAAGAGCCCCCGCCCCGGACGCTCTGGCTGCTGTGCACCCCGTCGCCGGACGACCTGCTCGTGACGATCAAGTCCCGCTGCCGGGTCGTCACGCTCCGCATCCCGCCGGTCGCGGCGGTCGCGGACGTGCTCGTCCTGCGGGACGGTATCGACCGGGAGACGGCGGAGTCGGCGGCGCGCGCGGCGCAGGGCCACATCGGCCAGGCGCGGCGGCTCGCCACGAACCCTGAGGCGCGGGAGAGGCGCGCCGCGGTGATGTCCGTGCCGCGCCGGCTGACCTCGGTCGGTCCGGCGGTCGCCGCGGCGGAGGCCATCGTCAAGGCCGCGGAGGCGGAGGCGAAGGTCCGGACGGAGGAGCTCGACGACGCGGAGACGTCCGCGATGCGCAAGGCGCTGGGGGAGAGCGAGAAGGGGCGCATGCCGCGCGGGACGGCGGGCGCCCTCAAGGACCTGGCGGACCGGCAGAAGTCGCGTGCGACGCGGGCGAAGCGCGACGCCCTCGACCGGACGCTGCTCGACCTCGCGTCCTACTACCGGGACGTCCTGACGCTCCAGCTCGGCGCCGCAAGCGAGCTGCTCAACACCGATCTCGCCGCTGAGCTGCGGACGTCGGCGGCGGAAGGCCGTCCCGAGGACACCCTCAGGCGGCTGGACGCGATCATGGAGTGCCGGGAGCGGCTGGAGCTGAACGTCAACCCGCTGCTCGCCGTCGAGGCACTCACCCTGGCCCTGCGCACCGGCTGAGCACCGGCTTCGCGCCGACCGAGTTCCTTGACCGGACGGCCGGGTTCTCTCGGATGGACGACCGAAACCCGCGGCTTACAAGAGATCTCCCTTATCGTTATATAACCGTTCGCATCTCTCAACGGGAACATACGTACCTTGCTCCTCGCTTGGGCCCCGATCCCCGGGCCGCTCCCCCACTGCCAGGAGGTCTGCCTTGCGGCGAGCCTTGATATCCGCCGCGTGCGCCGTCACGACCGTGACGGCCCTCGCGTTCCCAGCGTCAGCGGCTCCGAACCCAACGCAGGCGAAGGGTGAGGTTTCGGAGTACGTCGTCCTCTACAAGGAGGGCGTGTCCACCGGCAGCGCCCATCGTGCGGTGAAGGAGGCCGGGGGCGAGATCGTCCATGAGAACCGGGACGTGGGCGTCGCGACCGTCCGGTCGGACAACCCGAAGTTCATCCAGGACGCCATGGACGAGCGCGCCCTCGAGGGCGCCGCGCACAACCGGATCATCGGCCAGGCGCCGAAGACGGCGAAGAAGAAGTCCGCGAAGGTCGAGCAGCTGGTCGGCACGAAGAACAGCGCTTCTCTCGGCGGCAGGCCGTCCAAGGACAAAGAGCCGCTGGCCGACCTGCAGTGGGACATGAAGCAGATCCACGCCACGGCCGACGGCTCCTACAAGAAGGAGCCGGGCGACAAGCGCGTGCTGGTCGGCGTCCTGGACACCGGCGTGGACGGCGACCACCCCGACATCAAGCCGAACTTCAACCGGCAGCTCAGCCGCAACTTCACCACCGACATTCCGACCGACGCCAACGGCGCCGAGGTCGACGGCCCGTGCGAGTTCAAGGGCTGCGTCGACCCCAACGACTGGGACGACAACGACCACGGCACGCACGTCGCGTCCACGATCGCCTCGCCGCGCAACGGGCTCGGCATGTCCGGCGTCGCGCCGAACGTGTCGCTCGTCAACCTGCGCGTCGGGCAGGACTCCGGCTACTTCTTCCTCCAGCCGACCGTGGACGGCCTGACGTACGCGGCCAAGAACGGCATCGACGTCGTCAACATGTCCTACTACGTGGACCCGTGGCTCTGGAACTGCGGCAACAACCCGGCCGACAGCCCCCAGGACCAGCTTGAGCAGCGCACCATCGTCACGGCCGTGCAGCGCGCGCTGGACTTCGCGCACGAGCGGGACGTCACGCTGATCTCCGCCGCCGGCAACGAGCGCGTCGACTACACCAAGACGAACGTGGACGACTCCAGCCCGGACTTCCCGTCCGTCCCCGGTGAGAAGCCGTACGAGCGGACGATCCCGGCGAGCTGCATCTCGATGCCGTCCGAGGGCAAGAACGTCATCCCCGTCTCCTCGACCGGCCCGAGCACCCGCAAGTCGTACTTCAGCAGCTACGGCAACGGGTACGTCGCGGTGGCCGCGCCGGGCGGCGACAAGGTCGACACGGCGGACCAGCGTCCGGACGACCGCGCCGGGATCTGGGCGGCCTACCCCGAGCGCCTCGCGAAGGAGCGCGGCGAGCTGAACCCCGACGGCACGCCGAACGTGCCGAACATCATCCGCAGTTGCAAGGGCGCCGACGACTGCGCCTACTACCAGTCGATCCAGGGCACCTCGATGGCGTCGCCGCACGCCGTCGGCGTCGCGGCCCTCATCGTCAGCAAGTACGGGCAGCGGGACCGCGGCCGCGGCGGGCTCACCCTCGACCCGCGCGCCGTGGAAGGGGTGCTGCGCGGCACCGCGAGCGCGAAGGAATGCCCGAGCCCGCGGGCCTACGAGTACGTCTGGTACACGCTGCAGGACGGCAAGTGGGTGAAGAACACCTCGACGCAGACCTGTGAGGGCTCGAAGGGCCGGAACGGGTTCTTCGGCAACGGCATCGTCGACGCGCTGAACGCCGTCAGCCACTGACGCCGTTTCCAGCGACGCCGAACCGATTCGCATAGCGAAGCGGCCCAGGACCGAGACCGGTCCTGGGCCGCTTCGTTAGCTTTGTCCTCTCGGACGAGCGGGCCGGGCCACTGGGTCGTGGAGAGGGCGCCGCGCCGCTACCCGTCCGGCGGCGCGAGGCCCTGGCCCTGGGCCCCGCGCTACTTCTGCGATCTGTCGGTGGAGGAGCAGTGAACGGACCCGAGGAGCGCCCTACGGACGCGCTGGACGACGAGAGGGAGACGGGCCGACCCAGGGACGCCCCTCCGCCCCCGGTCCCGGACCGGGCGTCGCAGCCGTCCGCGGTGTTATCGCGCCCGCTGGTCATGGGCGCCTTGATCGGCGCGTTCGTCCTGGTCATGGGAATCGTGGCCGTGGGCGGCTATCTGGTCGTCGACCGGACGTTCGGCAAGCGGAAGGCGGCGTCCAACGAGCGCAGGGTGGCGGTGTTCCTGTGCGCCAAGACGTCCAACGCGCCGCACTGCCGGAAGGAGGACGCCACCGAGCAGCAGAAGGCGGAGATCAAGCGGCGGCTGGAAGTCATGCCGCGGGTGCGGCGGGTCGAGTACGAGTCGAGAGAGCAGGCGTACGCGAACTTCAGGAAGCGGTTCGCCGACGACAAGGAGCTTCTGGACGGGGTCCGTCCGTACGACATTCCCGACTCGTTCCGCCTCCGGGCCGCGGACCCGGAGGCCGCGCAGGCGGTGAAGGACGCGCTGGCCGGCGTCCCCGGCGTGGACACCGTCGTCATCGACCCTCGCAAGCCTCGGGCATGATGGTGGGATGCCGTACCGCGTCACGTTCGTCTGCACGGGGAACATCTGCCGCTCGCCGATGGCCGAATGGATCCTGCGCCACCACGTCGAGGACGAGGGGCTCGACGTGGAGGTGGACAGCTCGGGAACCGGCGGCTGGCACGTCGGTGACGAGGCCGACGAGCGGACGGTCGCGGCGCTGTACCGCGCCGGATACCGGTCGGCCCACATCGCCCGGCAGTTCGAGGCGGGCTGGTTCGACCGCTACGACCTGATCATCGCGCTGGACGAGGGGCACCGGCGGGCGCTGCTCTCGATGGCGCCGGACGAGGAGGCCCGCGGCAGGATCCGGCTGCTGCGCGAGTTCGACCCGGACGCCCGCGCGCCGGACCTCGACGTCCCTGACCCCTACTACGGTGGGCGCGCCGACTTCGATCTCGTCCTGGAGCAGGTGGAGGCGGCCGTTCCGGGCCTCCTGGAGGAGATCCGCGCGGCGCTCAAGGAGCGCTGAGCCGCGTGCGCGGCAGGTCGCCCGGCCGGATGTCCGACCAGGTGCCCGGCCAGGTGCGCGGTCGGGTTGAGCGCCTCCTCGGGGTGGGGGTGGACGGTCTGCACGGCCTGGGGTCAAGCCACTCCTGGACGTTGCACCGCGCGTCCCTGGCCGATGGCCGCGAGGTGTTCGTGAAGGCCGCGTCCGAATCGATCCAGGATGGCGGCGCGGGAGGCGTGTTCGCGGCGGAGGCGGCGGGCCTGCGCTGGCTGTCCGAAGCCTCCGATCCCGGGTCAGGCGTCGGAGCGCCCGTTCCCGAGGTCGTGGCGGCGGATGAGCACATGCTCGTCCTGCCGTGGCTGCCGTCCGCGTCGCCGACCCCGTCCAGCGCGGAACGGCTCGGACGGGAACTGGCCGCGCTCCACACCACCGCCCGTCCGGCCGCCTACGGCGCCCCCTGGGACGGCTACATCGCCGACCTCCCGCTCGACAACACCCAGGACGACCGTGGCTGGCCCGGCTGGTACGCCGAACGCCGCCTCGAACCGTTCCTCCGCCTGGGTGCCCGCCACCTGCCGTCCGCCGACGTCCGCCTGGTCGAACGCGTCATGGCGGACATCGAGAGGCTCGCCGGCCCGTCCGAGCCGCCGAGCCGCGTCCACGGCGACCTGTGGTCCGGCAACGTCCTGTGGACGGACGGCCGCGCGCTGCTCATCGATCCCGCGGCCCACGGCGGCCACCGCGAGACCGACCTCGCGATGATGGCGCTGTTCGGGACGCCGCACCTGGAACGGATCCTCGCCGCCTACGACGAGGCAGCGCCGCTCGCGGACGGATGGCGCGCCCGCGTTCCGTTGCACCAGTTGCATCCCCTCCTTGTGCATGTGGCACTGTTCGGCGCGTCGTATCGTGCATCCCTGGCCGACGCGGCCCGCGCGGCACTCGGCTGAAGCGGCCCATGCGGCGCTCGGCTGAGGCGGCTCGCGCGGCGCTCGGCTGAAGCCGACCCGCGCGGCGCCCGGGCTGACGCGGCCGATTCGGTTTCGCTTCGATGTGGTAACTCCGCGTTCATGGGTTTTTGTCGCGATGGAGATGAGGTAGAAACGACGGACGCGGGGGTGCGGGGGACGCCCGGGGACGCCGGGACGCGCGGACGCGTCCCGGGCCACGGGCGCGTGACAGGCCGATTGAGCAGCGGAAAGGCAGGTGCGGGACCACCCGATGGACGGCAGGCGCGAGAACCCACCCTGGAGGGGCCTCATCCCCATCGCCGTGGCCGCCGGCGTGGCGCTGTTCGTCGGCGGCGGGATGGACGTCGTCCACCGGCACCAGCGCGCCGCCGAGAAGGAGCACGAGGCGGCGCCCGCCGCCGAGTCCAGGAACACCGAGCCCCGGTTCGTCGTGGGCGTCGCCGCGTCGGGCACCGCGCTCATCGTCCGCGACGTCCGCAGCGGCGCCGACGTCGGGCTGCCCGTCGCCGCGCCGCAGGGCCGCCGCTTCCAGCGCGTCGCGGCGCTGAAGGACGGCTCGTACGTCGTCGCGTCCTATGCCGACCGCGTCGTGACGTTCCATCGCCTCACGTTGCAGGACAACGGGCGTCCCAAGGACCTCAAGGACATCCCGAAGGCGACCGTCTCCGGCGTGTCCACGTCATGGTCGGACCTCGCCGTCAGCCCGGACGGCGACCGCATCGCCTACGTCACCTACCAGCGCGCCCGCAGCCGCGTGGACGTCGTCACCGCCGCCACCGGCGTCCACAGGGTGTGGACGACGAAGTTGCCCGCCCGCGTCGGCAGCCTCTCCTGGTCCGGCACGACGCTCTCGTTCGTGTGGAGCCCGGTCGTCCGTTCCGCTGGGGCCAAGCTCGTCGAATCCAAACACCAGCTCCGGACGCTCGACACCGACGGCGCCACGGGCGACCTGCGGTTGAGCAAGGCCGTCCTGACGCTCCCCAAAGGCGGCACGACGGCGATCCTGAGCCGTGACGGCAAGACCGTATTCGCCGGCATCGTGGAGAACTCCCAGATGTCCGTGCAGGCGTTGAGTGTGGCGGGAGCACCCACCAAGGTCCTGTGGCGCCAGCGGGTGAAGGACGAATTGACCAGCCTCGACACCGCGCACACAGGCAAAGCTCTACTGGCGACCGCCGGAGACCTCTATACGGCGGATGTCGCCGTCCCAGGACAGGATCTCGCCGACGCCGCCTGGTGAGCCCGGCTTCCGGACGGCCTAAAGTGGGTCACACGGAATCGGGCGAACGGAGCGAAACCGTGGGCATGGTGATGGCAGTCAGCTTCACCCGTTACGGCCGGCTCTACTATCTCGACCCCGGTGCGCACAGTCCGAAGGTCGGTGACAAGGTCCTCGTCCCCACCGACTCCGGCCCCGAGGTCGCGGAATGCGTCTGGGCGCCCCAATGGGTCTCCGAGGACATCGGCGGCCTCCCGGAATGCGCCGGCGCCGCCACCGACGAGCACCTGGCCCGCGACGAGACCAACCGCCGCCGCCGCGCCGAGGGCCGCTCGATCGCCAAGCGCCTCATCCGCAAGCACGAACTTCCCATGAAGGTCATCGGCGTCGACTTCCTCGACACCGACAACGTCTTCAAGATCTACTTCACCGCCCCGAACCGCGTCGACTTCCGCGCCCTCGTCCGCGACCTGGCCCGCGGCATCAAGGCCCGCGTCGAACTCCGCCAGGTCGGCCCCCGCGACGAGGCCCGCCTCCAGGGCGGCATCGGCCCCTGCGGCCGCGACCTGTGCTGCGCCACTTTCCTCAAGGATTTCGAACCCGTCTCCGTCCGGATGGCGAAGGAACAGGACCTTCCCGTCAACCCGCTGCGCATAGCGGGCGCGTGCGGGCGTTTGATGTGCTGCCTCAAATACGAGCATCCGCTTTACGTCAAGGCGCACGAGAGAATGCCCGCGCTGGGCTCTCGCGTGGACACCCCTAACGGTCCCGGGCAGGTGGTCGGACGCAACGTCCCGTCCGACAAGGTGACCGTCCGTCTCGCGAGCGGCGGCCGCTGCTCCTGCCCGTCCGCCTCGGTGTGTTCTCCACGCCAGCAACACGAGGCCATGTACGACGATCCCGCCGCCACCGCCCCCTCCGACGACGACGACACCC
>NZ_VCKW01000161.1 GCF_005889715.1 Actinomadura soli | reverse complement strand
GGGAGGTCTTGCGACGGCGCACCCACCCGGTCAGCACCGACCGCTCCTCGTCGGACAACACCACCGGTTCCAGCTTCGGGCTCGGCATCCCCACACCCTACCGACTAACGAAGAACTAATGACTCAGGACACTAGGGTTCGGGTGGGGTGGCGCTGCGTACGGGGTCGCCCCTCCAAAGTCAAGGGCGCTTCGCGTCGCTTCGCGATGGGACTTCGTCCCACCCTTGACTTTGGAGCCTCTGCGGCCCCTGGGAGCAGCTTACGTCGGGCAGGCTCCGCCTGCCCCCCGCCCGACTCGCCACCCCACCGTCCAATTCCCTAAGATCCGGGCACGGGATATGAGGGACTCTGAAATGTGAGAGGCGCCGGAACTGGGCTCTGACTTTCCCTTGACTCCGGCTATCTTTCAGGTGACAAAAGTCCAACCTTAATTCAGGGCGGTCGAGGGTTCTCTCTTGATATTATTCGAATATGAGTTTGGTTGAGGTTGATCTCGGGGTGGCGTCCACCATGGAATTGGTGAACGCCATCGCCGCGATCGCCCACGAACTCGCCGGACGCACCGCACCCGAATCACCGGCAGCCTGCATGGAGCTCGCCGAAACCCTCGCAGCCGCCACCGACCAGCAGGAAAGCGCACTCGCCGAACTGATCGGCCGGGTGGACGCCTCCGGTGAGATGCGCCGCTGGGGACTGCCGTCCACCCAAGCGTGGCTGCGGTCGCGGCTGGGCATGCGCGAGTCCCGCGCCAAGGAGCGGATCACCCTGGCCCGGCAGCGGCACCGGCTGCCCCGAGTCGCCGAACTCCTGGCGACCGGCGAACTGGCCTACGGCCATGCGTCGACCGTGGCCGATGCCGTCGCCCGGCTGGACGACGAGGATTGCGCGGCCGCCGAGAAGGTGTTGCTCGACATGGTCGACCAGGGGTTCTCGGCCGGGAAGGTCGCCTCGTTCGGCCGCCGCATCCGTGACGTGATCGCCGAGCGCGACGGCACCGAGAGCGTCGACGAGGACTCCCAGCGCGGATACCAGCGCTCCTGGATCACCTCCACTCGCTCATTGGACGGCGGCCGCTATGTGAAGGGCTGGCTGAACGCCGAGGACGCCGCCGTCTGGGACGGCACGCTCGGCCCGCTGGCCAAGCCCGCCGGGACCGATGATCGTCGTGACCTGCCGGAGCGCACCGCCGCGGCGCTGAACAGTGTGCTGGCAGGCGGGCACCGCGCCACCAAGGTCACCGTCATCTGCGACCTCGACACCCTCACGGGCGGCACCGCCCCGGCCCGTCTCACCGACGGCACACCGATCCCCGCCGAGCAGGCCCGCCGCATCGCCCTCAACGCCGGAGCCTCACCGCTCCTTCTGGGACGCGGACACGTCCCGCTCTATCTCGGGCACCGCACCCGGTTCGCCACACCCGGTCAACGGCAAGTCCTCGAAACCCTCTACCCGACATGCGCGGTACGGGGATGCGAGGTCCCCGGCACCCTGTGCGAGGTCGACCACGTCGGCGGTTGGGCAATCGGCGGCCCCACCGACATCGACCAGCTCGCCCTCTGCTGCGGATGGCACAACCGCTTCAAACACACCGACGCCGAACAGGTACGCATCGTCCGTGATGCCACCGGACGATACGTCTACCGCGTTCTCCCGCCACCGGACGCCAACGCCCCACCCACCGAACTCGCCCAAGCCGCCTAGCCATTCCCGCTCCCAAACCGATGGGCGGGCGGGGGCATGCCCAACTGGGATTCTGTAAGAGTTGATCCCTGCGCCTCCGGGCCGCGACGAACCGAATGGGCGGGCCTTGCTACGTCGCAAGCCCTCGACCTGCGGCAAGTCGAGGGCTTGTTGGTGCGGGGGATGGGTCAGGCCAGGTCGTGGTGGCCGTTCTTGATCTGGTGGGCGAGAGTGCGCCAGGCGGTGGTGTCGAGGGCCAGCTTGGGGCCATCCGGATCCTTGGAATCCCGAACGGCGATCACCGGGGTGAGATCAGCGACCTCGACGCAGTCTTGGCCGCCTGCGCCGCCGCCGCCGCTGTGGCTGGACTTGCGCCAGTTGATCATGCAAACCGCTCCATCGCTTGTGCCATAAGGTCGCGCGAAGCCTCCCACGGTAGGGCGCTTGCGCAGATCCGCGCCCAACGTATCCCGAAATCTCGGACCTCCGGCGCGCTCTGGACGATTCTGCCGCCGCCCGGAGCCTCGACAAACGCCAGATCGCCAGCCTCCATGGTCAGACCGTTGAACGAGCCTTCCAGCCCCAGGTAGTAGTCACTGGACTGCGGAACGATCTGTACCGTCACGGTCCGCATGAGGGCCACTTCATGCAGCAGTGCAAGTTGTTCCCGCATCACTTCCGGCCCTCCGATCGGACGGAGCAACACGTTCTCGTCGAGGATGATCCACACGAGCGGCGGGCTCTTCCGTGCGAGCGCGTCCCGCCTCTTCATCCGATCTTGGACGGTCGCTTCGACATCCTCGACCATGCGCGCACCTGTGATGAGCGCGCGGGCGTACTCCGGGGTCTGAAAGAGCCCCGGTATGAAGGAGAGCCGGTATAGGCGGATCTGTAGCGCCTTGGCCTCGTATTTGGCGTATTCGGCGAACCAGTCCGGATCGTGGGCAGTGCGCGCATAGCGAACGAGCCGGGCGAAATGGCCGTTGAGGTTCAGGTGGCGATCAAGTCGGTCGGCGTGGCGGTTCGGTCGGACGGGTTGCTGGGGGAGTGGGTGGCGACCTTGCACGACCCGGCGGCCGGGGTCGATTCGACCCTCATGTACCCCACGCCGGAGACGCTGCGTGCCGCGCTGGTCCAGGAGGCCGAGCGCGCCGAGCGCAAGCGGGCGTGGGTCCGGTGACGCGCGGAGGAGACGCCAGGCTCCGCGCTGGTCGCCGGTTGCGGGACCGCCGCCGATAGGGGCGCGGTCCCGGAGGGGGGAGGTGGAGGCGGCGCGGCGGTGCACATCCGTCCCCCGGGTGCAGGGCCGCGCCCCTCCACCGGCAAGGACGACTCGACATCAGTGAGGTGACTGCGATGAATTTCGACAAGGGAAGGCACGCGGCGACCCTGGACGCCCCGCCGCCGCGCAACGACCGGCGTGCGCACCTGTCCGAGCTGGACGCGGGCGTGCGGACGCACCCGCACCTGGCGGGCGGGCTGATCGAGCGGCGCGGGGTGTCCTGGGTGAGCGTGGTGCGGTACGGCGGCCCGCGGCGGACGGTCGAGATCGGGTGCGACTTCCGCGACGGCCAGTGGTGGTTCTGCTGGGCGGCCGACGGCCGTCCCATCCGGCCTGCTCGCGACGTCACCGCGACCCTGCACGCCGTCGCGAGCGAGCTGGCGGGTGTGAGCGGGTGATCGTCGTACCGGGCGATCCGGATGGGATCCGGCGGGCGTCCTGGGCTACGGCGCCGCGTGCGTGCTGGGGGGACGGTGAGCATGCCCGCCGTGGCGGCCGGGGGTGTGGCCGTATTCCTTGGTGAAGGCTGTGATGAAGGCGGACGGGCTTGCGTAGCCGACCTTGTGGGCGACCTTGGTGACCGGGTGGGTGTCCAGGAGCACGCGGGCGGCGCGCAGGCGCAGGCGGGTCCGCCAGCGTGTGTACGGCATGCCGAACTCGCGGACGAAGTCGCGCTGGAGCGTCTTGACGCTGACGCGCAGGTGCTCCGCCCATTCGTCGAGGCGGGTCGGGTCGGCCGGGTCGTGGGAGAGGGCGCGGGCGACGGTCAGCGCGAAGCCGGTGCCGTGGACGTCCGGTGACGGCGGGACGGTGTGCGGCGCGGCGAGGCCGGTCAGGATGCGGCGGCGGGCGGTGAGGGCGGTGGTCTCGTCGCAGGTGCGGCGGGCGATGGTCTCGATGAGGCGCGCGGCCTCGTCGTCGATCGTCGCCGGGCCTGCGCGGAGGGCGTTCAGTGCGGGTGGTACCTCGCGCAGGCAGATCCGGTAGACGGTCTGCCGGTCGCCCGCGCGCACCTCGTGGCTCACCGCGCGCCTCACCCAGAACGCCTCGCCGGGCCCGGTGAACCGGATGGACGAGCCGTGCAGCGTCGCGAGGACGCCGTCCGGGGACCAGTAGAGCTGATGCAGGAAGTCGTCGCGGCTCTCGCCGAACGTCAGGCCGCCCGACGAGCGGTACCTGAGCAGGAGGATCCCGTCGGGCGCGCCTAGGCCGTAGCCGTACTCCTCGCAGGACTCCGGGTCGTGATCGAGCTGACGTGTGACCGGCACAGGATGTCCTCCCAGCGATATGGGCGCAGGGTAAGTAAGGCTAACCTAACCAGGCATCGGACCATGTCAGCAGGGGTGCCGACCCCTGAACCTCCCCCTCGAACTAGGAACGCGACCATGCACTCTCGTCAGCCCTGGAGGCTCGCCGGCGCAGTGGCCGCCGCGCTCGTCCTCGTGACCGCCTGCGGGTCCGGCTCGGACTCCGCGTCCGGCGGTGACGCCGCGACCCGGGCCTTCGAGGCCGACAACGGCAAGGTCACGATCCCCGCCGAGCCGCGGCGGGTCGTCGCGACCGGGTACGCGGTGCCGGTCCTCATCGAGGCCGACGCGAAGCTGGTCGGGATCTCGTCCTGGAAGCGCGGCCTGGCGATGATGACGCCGGAGGACCGCAAGAGGTATGACGGGCTGACCAAGATCGCTGACGAGACGGCCGCCTCGACCAACTACGAGGCCATCGCCAAGGTCAAGCCGGACCTCATCGTGATCGGCGTCCCGAAGCCCGTCCTCGGCGATCTGGACCTGAAGCGCCTCGAATCCATCGCCCCGGTCGTGGCGATCGGGCCGACCGTGCCGTCCGCGTGGCGTGAGCTGTCGCAGCGGCAGGCCGACGCGGCCGGGCAGGCGGGGCGGCTCGCGGAGTCGAAGACCGCGTACGAGAAGAAGGCCGCGGGGCTCAAGGCCAAGTACAAGGACGCCCTCGCCGGGGTGAAGTTCGGGCACGTCGGGGAGTACGGCGACGTCTCGACCGGGACGTTCATGCGCGAGTTCGCCGGCTCGTGGGGGACCAACATCGCCCAGGACATCGGCGTGACCTACTACGGCGAGGTCAAGAAGAAGGGCGGCGGCTCGAAGGACGTCAGCGAGACCTCGTCCATCGAGGAGCTGCCGCAGAGTCTCGGCGAGGCCGCCGCCATCACTTACACGCTGGAACCCGACGGCAAGCAAGGCGAATCGGTGCGGTACGTCCTCGGCTCCAAGCTGTGGAAGAACCTGCCTGCGGTCAAGGACGGCCAGACCTTCGGGCTCCGCTACACCGAGGCGGCGACGTACGAGTCGGCGACGCGGGCCCTGGACGAGATCGACAAGGCGCTCGCGCCGCTGCTGGAGAAGTGAGGACGCGCATGGAGCGCCACGACCCGCGCGGCCGGGTGCTAGAGCATCATCGGAACGGCACCGGTGTCCGCCGCATCGGGTACCCGATCGGCATCCGGACGCTCCAGGTGCTGCGCCGCGAACAGGTCACGCCGAACATGCTGCGGCTGACCTTCGGCGGCCCGGAGCTGGCGGGGTTCCACACCTACCAGGCCGACGACCACATCAAGATCGTCTTCCCGGACGCGGACGGTGCCCTCCGCCTCCCCGTGCCCACCCACGACCTGGACCTGGACTGGCCGAAGCCGTCGCCGCCCAGCCGCCGGTACACGATCCGCCGCTACGACGCGGACGCGGGCGAACTCGACATGGACTTCGTCCTGCACCCGGGCGGGCTGGCCGCGGAGTGGGCGGCGGACGTCAAGCCGGGGGCGGACGTCGCGGTCGCGGGGCCGCCCGGAGCCAAGGCGTTCCCGCACAACTACGGCCACTACGTGTTCGCGGTCGACGCCACCGCGCTGCCCGCCGCCGCGCGGTGGCTGGAGGAGTCCCCGCCGGACGTGTCCGCCCGGCTGGTGATCGAGACCGCCGACGCCGCCGACCACGCCTACCCCCTCGCCGCCCGCGACGGGGTGGAGGTCACCTGGCTCGTCCGCGACGGACGGGAGTCGTCGCTGGCCGACACCGTGCGGTCGCTCGACCTTCCCGGAGGGCGGACGTTCCTGTTCGCCGCCGGGGAGACGGGCGCGATCAGGCCGCTGCGCGCCTGGGCACGCGACCTCAAGGCCGCGAACGGCAGCGCGGACGGGCTGGACGCGCTTTTCACGGGTTACTGGAAACTCGGAGTGGCCGGGCTTGAGGACGACGACTGAGCCCGCCCCGCGCGCCCGTCCGGCGCGGCGGGTGGTGGTCCTGCTGGGGGCCGTCCTGGTCCTGGCCGTCCTCGCTGGCATGAGCCTGGCCGTGGGGGCGGGAAGCGCCCCGCCGCACGAGATCTGGCGGGCCCTGACCGGCTACGCGGGCACGGACGAGCAGGTGATCGTCCGCGACGTCCGGCTGCCGCGGACGGTCCTCGCCGTCTGCGTGGGCGCCGCCCTCGGCACCGCGGGCACCCTCGTCCAGACGCTGACCCGCAACCCGCTGGCCGAACCCGGCATCCTCGGGGTGACCGCGGGCGCCGGGCTGGCGATCACGGCCGGGACCGTGCTCGGGATCAGCGGGTCGCAGGCGGGGCGGCTGGGGCTCGCGCTGTCGGGGGCGGTGCTCACGACGCTCGTCGTGTACGGCATCGGACGTGCCGTGCCGCTGCGGCTCGTCCTCGCCGGCGTCGCCTTCACCTTCGTGCTGTCGGGGATAACCCTCGGGCTGCGCATGGTGTACCCCGACGCCCTGGACCGGTACCGGTTCTGGTCGGTCGGATCGCTCGCCGGCCGCGAGCAGACGCCGTTCGAGGTGCCGCTGCTGGCGATCGTCCTCGCCCTCGCTGGCGCGATGCTGGTCACCCGCCCCCTGGCGGGCCTCGCCCTCGGCGAGGACGTCGCGCACGCGCTCGGCGCCCGCGTCGCCCGGATCAGGGTGGCGGTGCTCGCGCTCGTCACCGTCCTCGCGGGCGCCGCCACCGCCATCGCGGGGCCGATCGTGTTCGTCGGGCTGATCGTCCCGCACCTGGCGCGGCGGGCCGCCCGCGGGTCGGTCCCGTGGCTGATGGCCTACACGATGCTGCTCGGCCCCATCCTGCTGCTCGTCTCCGACATCGGGGCGCGGGTGCTGCTGCCGACGGGCGAGGTGCCGGTGGCGGTCGTCACCGCGTTCCTCGGTGGACCGGCGCTGATCTGGGTGGTCCGCCGGTACGGGGCGGTGGAGCCGTGAGCGCGCTGGTGGTACGCGCGGGGCGGGTGTCCGCGCTGATCGAGCGGCGGACCGCGGTGACGTCGGCCGCGCTGGCCGCCGTCACCCTGGCGCTGGCCTTCGTCGCGCTGTGCCGCGGGGACTCCTGGGACCCGCCCGGCGAGGTCCTCGCCGGGCTCGCCGGGCACGGGGACGCGGCGCTGATCGTCCAGGAGTGGCGGCTGCCCCGGGTGGCCGGGGCGCTGGTGTTCGGCGCGGCCCTCGGCACCGCCGGGGCGATCTTCCAGAACGTCACCCGCAACGCGCTCGGCAGCCCGGACGTGATCGGCATGGACGCCGGGGCCTACACCGGCGTCCTGATCGCGATCACCGCGTTCGGCGGGACGGCGGCGGGGCTCGCCGCCGGTTCGCTGGCCGGCGGGCTCGCCTCGGCCGCCGCCGTCTACGCGCTGTCGCTGCGGTCCGGGCTCAGCGGCCTGCGGCTCGTCGTCATCGGGATCGCGGTGAACGCCATGCTGACCGCGCTCAACTCGTGGATCGTGCTCCGCGCCCAGCTCGAGGTGGCGACCGCCGCGACCGCGTGGAGCGCCGGTTCCCTGAACGGCCTGGACTGGGGCGAGGTCCGCCTCCCGTTCCTCATCCTCGCGGCGCTGGCGCTGCTGTCGGCCGTCCTGTCGCGGACCACGGGGCAGGCCGCGCTCGGGGACGACGTCGCCGCGGCGTCGGGGGTGGCGCTGAACCGGTACCGGCTGCTGATCATCCTGGCGGGCGTGGGCCTCACCGCGACCGTCACGTCCGCGACCGGGCCGATCGTGTTCGTCGCGCTCGCCGCGCCGCAGATCGGCCGCCGGGTCGCGGGCGCCGCCGGGACGCCCGCGCTGCCCGCCGCGCTGACCGGGGCGCTGCTGCTCCTCGCCGCCGACCTCGCCGCCCAGACGGTGGTGGCCCCCGTCCAGCTGCCCGTCGGGGTCGTCACGACGGTGATCGGCGGCGCCTACCTCTGCCGGCTCCTGATCATGGAGGTGAGAAGGCCGTGACCGGACGCCTGACCGCCGCCGGCGTCACCCTCGCCTACGGCGACCGGGTCGTGTCGGCGAACCTGACCGTCGACGTCCCCGACGGGGCCTTCACCGCCGTCGTCGGCGCCAACGCGTGCGGCAAGTCGACGCTGCTGCGCTCGTTCGCCCGGCTGCTGGCGCCGTCGTCCGGGCACGTCGCGTTCGACGGACGGGACGTCCGCGACTACCGGCCGAAGGCGATCGCCCGCGAGGTCGGGTTCCTGCCGCAGGGCCTCGTCGCGCCGGAGAACATCGCGGTGCGGCAGCTCGTCGCACGGGGCCGCTACCCGCACCAGACACTGCTGTCCACCTGGTCGCGCGAGGACGAGCGGGCCGTGGCCGCGGCGATGGAGGCGGCCGGCGTCACCGACCTCGCCGAACGGCCGGTGGAGAGCCTGTCCGGCGGGCAGCGGCAGCGGGCGTGGATCGCGATGGTGCTGGCGCAGGAGACGTCCTACCTGCTGCTGGACGAGCCCACCACGTTCCTCGACATCACGCACCAGTACCAGCTGCTCGCGCTGCTGGCCCGGCTGCGCGACGAGGGCAGGACGATCATCGCGGTGCTGCACGACGTCAACCAGGCGTGCCGGTTCGCCGACCACCTCGTCGCCATGCGGGACGGACGGATCGTCGCCGCGGGCGCGCCCGCCGACATCGTCGACGCCGCCCTGATCAAGGAGGTGTTCGACCTGTCGTGCGTCGTCGCGCCCGACCCGGTCACCGGCACCCCGATGATCGTCCCGACCGAGGAGTACGCCCGGTCCCTCAGGTGCCGTACACCGGGATGATCGAGGCGCGGGCCAGGGTGTGGGCGGTGAGGTTGAAGCCCACCGCGGCCGGGGGCGTGTCTGGGCCGATGCCGAGCGACTCGACGTCCAGGGCGTGGACGGTGAACACGTAGCGGTGCGGGTCGCCGGGCGGCGGGGCCGCGCCGCCGAACGCCCTCACCCCGTAGTCGTTGCGGGCCTGGATGCCGATCTTGGCGTCCTCGGTGCCCGCGCCGGTGGGCAGCTCGGTCACGTCCGCCGGGATGTCGAACAGCGACCAGTGCCAGAAGCCGCTGCCGGTCGGCGCGTCCGGGTCGAAGCACGTCACCGCGAAGCTCTTCGTCCCGGCGGGGAACCCCGACCAGCTCAGCTGCGGGGACTCATCGCCGCCGCCGAGGCCGCTGTACACGTGCTTGTCCGCGAGGCGCTCGCCGTCGGCGACGTCGTCGCTGGTCACGGTGAACGACGGGACTTCGGGCAGGAACTCGTGCGGAAGCGGCGGCTTGCCGGCCATGGCGGCCCTCCTACATCGGGGAACGGCTGTGTCCCTCCATCTCTATCAGGGGCCGTCACGTCTTGACGGCGCCCATCGTGAACCCGGTGACGAAACGGTCGAGGAACAGGTTGAACAGGAACGCGATCGGCACCGCCGTGATCACCGTGGACGCCTGCAGCGACTGCCAGAAGAACACGTCCCCGCGGATCAGCTGCGTCGGGACGCCGGTGCTGACCACCATCTCCGGGCTCGCCGACACGAACGCCAGCGCGTACACGAACTCGCTGGCCGTGAGCGTGAAGCTGAACACCACGACCGCGACGATCCCCGGGAACACCAGCGGCAGGACGGCCCGCAGGAACGCGCCGAGGCGGCTGTGGCCGTCCACCATCGCCTGCTCCTCGATGTCCTTCGGGACGGCCTTCAGGAACCCGATCAGCAGCCACACCGACACCGGCACCGTGATCGTCGGATAGACGACGATCATCGACCAGAGCGTGTCCTCCAGGTGCAGCCACACCACGACGCGGGTCAGCGACAGGAACAGCAACGACGGCGGCACCAGGTACACCAGGAAGATCGCGATGCCCATCGGGGTGCCCCACGGACGGTCGAGGCGCGCGAGCGAGTACGCCGCCGGGAGCGCCAGCACCAGCGTGACCGCCACCACCACGGCTCCGACGATCAGCGTGTTCACCACGAACGTCAGGAACGGCGTGTCGGTGAACAGGAACGTCACATGGTCGGGCGTGGCGGGCTTGTTGTAGAAGAACGGGTTGCTCTCGGGGTTGTAGAGGTCCTGGTTCTGCTTGAACGCGCTGACGACGCTCCACAGGAACGGCAGCGCGCACACCAGCGCCGCCAGCACCGCCGCCCCGTACACCCCGCACCGCGCCGCCACATGCCGCCGCGCGTACCGCTTCCGGAGCCCTTCGACGTTGATCACGGTCGTCATCGGGCCTCCAGCCGCCGGACGGCCCGCAGGATCGCTATCGCGCCCGCGAACAGTAGGGGGAACAGGAACAGTGCGATGGCCGCGCCCTGCCCGACGTCCCCGCCCTCGATGCCGCGGAAGTACGCCCACGAGGCGAGGACGTCCGTCGCGTGGGTCGGGCCGCCGCGCGTCAGCACGTACGGGACGGTCATGTCCGTGAACGTCATGATCGCGCCGAACAGCCCGGCGACGGCGATCACCGGGAGCGTCAGCGGGATCGTCACCTCGAACATCCGCCGCCAGAACCCGGCGCCGTCGATGCGCGCCGCCTCGTTGATGTCGCGGGGGATCGCGACCAGCCCCGCCATCACGATCACCGCGGCCAGCGGCGTCAGCCGCCACACCTGCACCGCGATCACCGACGCCATCGCCGTGCCCGGACGGCCCAGCCACACGACGTTCGCGTCGATCAGCCCGAGGTTGCGGAGCACCCAGTCGACCGGCGAGAAGATCGAGTCGAGGAACCACAGCCACGACACCGTCGACAGCGCCACCGGCGTCGTCCAGGGCAGCAGCACCAGGAACCGGACGAACCACTTGCCGTGGAAGTCCGCGACCAGGATGTTCGCGAGGATCTTCCCGAACACCACGATCAGCACCATGCTGACCAGCGTGAAGAACAGCGTGTTGCGCAGCGAGCGCCAGAACACGCCGTCGTCGAACACCTCGGCGAAGTTGCCGAAACCGACGAAGTCGAACGACGGGTCGCCGGTGGTGACGTCCGAGAACGCGAACGCGATCGCCAGCAGGAACGGGACGCCGACCAGCGCGATGATGTAGACCACCGACGGCAGCAGCATCACCCACGCGAGGAACCCGTCCCGGTCGGCGAGCCCCGCCTTCGGTCGTCCGGATCCCGCCGTCACGGCGAGCCTCCGATCGGGACGGCCGCCGCGCGTTTGCCGCCGTCGGCGTCGAAGAACCGGAGCCGCTCGGCCGGGACGGCGAACTCGCGGGTCTCCCCGGCCTCCAGCGGCGTGCCCACGGTCGCGGGCAGCCGGGCGATGACGCGCGTCTCTTCACCGATGCCCGTCACCGTCCCGTACACGTGCCGGTCGCCCGACAGGTACTCCATCCGCTCGACCTGGAACGGCATCCTCACCCGCGCGTCCGCCGGGACGTTCTCCACTGGCAGCAGATGCTCGGGACGGAACCCCACCAGCCGCCCGTCCCGCCTGACGAGGTTCATCGGCGGCGACCCGATGAACGTCGCCACGAACGTGTCGGCCGGGTCGTCGTACACCTCCTGCGGCGTCCCGACCTGCCGGACGCGGCCGTGCTCCAGCACCGCGATCCGGTCGCCCAGGCCCATCGCCTCAGCCTGGTCGTGCGTGACGTAGATCGTCGTGGTGCCGACACGCTCCTGGAAGCGCTTCAGCTCGTCCCGGGCCGTGGCGCGCATCTTCGCGTCGAGGTTCGACAGCGGCTCGTCCAGCAGGAACACCGCCGGGTCGCGGACCAGCGCCCGCGCCAGCGCCACCCGCTGCCGCTCGCCGCCCGACAGCTGGCGCGGCTTGCGGCGCAGCAGCGGCTGGATGTCCAGCAGCTCGGCGGCCCACTTCGCCTTGCGGTCGCGTTCATCCTTGGCCATCCCCTCCGCGCGGAGCGGGAAGACGATGTTGTCCAGCACCGTCTTGTGCGGGTACAGCGCGTACGACTGGAACACCATCGCGATCTGCCGGACCCGCGGCGGGAGCCCGTTGACGACGTTCCCGCCGATCAGCACCTCGCCCTCGGTCGGCTGCTCCAGGCCCGCGATCGTGCGCAGCAGCGTCGTCTTCCCGCACCCGGACGGCCCGAGCAGCACCAGGTACTCTCCGGGCTCGGCCGCCAGATCGACGCCGTCCAGCGCCCGGACTTGGTCACCTCGTCCCCGCCGCCGCGCGCGGACGTGCCCGTCGAAGGTCTTGACCAGCCCCTTCACCTCAACTGTGTTCATGGGCTCGCCTCCGCTCGCGGTTCATGGGCGCGCCTCAGCCGCCGACGAGACCGCGGGAACGCCAGTTCTTGAAGATCGCGTTGGCGCGCCCCTCGGCCTCCGCGACGGCCTGGCGCGGGGACGTCTGGCCGCGGGCGGCGCGGCCGAACATCGTCGGCAGCACGTTGGTGTTGAAGATCTCGCCGATCGCCGGGTTGGACGGGCCCGGATAGCCGATGTTCGCGCTCCACGACGTCGCCGTCTTCAGCAGGCTCAGCTTGTTCGCGGGCTTCGCGCCCCACGGGTCGTTGTCGAGCCAGCCGTGCAGCTGCGGGACGAGCGACGGCCACCCCGGCAGGTCGTACAGCTCGGAGTGGAACGTCACGGCGGGGAAGTTCGCCGTGTAGTGCAGCAGGAACTCCTTCGCCGCGTCCGCGTTCCCCGCGTACTTCGGGACGATCCACTGCTGGATGACGTGCTGCGCCGCCAGCGCCGCCTTCGGCCCGCGCAGCGCGGGCACGAAGAAGATGTCGTCGCCGATCTTCCGGTTGGTGCCCATCGCGGTGCGCCATGCCGAGATCGAGTTCAGGATGTACGACGACTTGCCGGCGATGAGGGCCTGGTTGTTGGACGCGGGCGTCCAGGAGAAGACCTCGCTGGTCTCCGCGTCCTTGAACAGCCGGGCCATGTACTCGACGGCCGCGACGGTCGCGTCGGAGTTGAGGACGACCTTCTCGTTCTCGTCCTGGACGGCGCCGCCGAACGACCACAGCAGCGCCCGCGCCGCCATGTTCGAGTCGGTCTCCGGGGACAGCCCGATCCCGCACGGCACGCCGGTCCGCTTCTTGATCTCGGCCGCGCCGCGGAGCAGGTCGTCCCAGGTCGTCGGGCCGTTCGGCATCCCGACGTCCGCCCACATCGACTTGCGGAAGTCACCGGGGTCGGGCGACCAGCCGGGGCAGTAGCAGTAGAACCGCCTGGTGTTGGGGTTGTAGCTCGACTTGCGGCACAGTTCGAGCTGCTGCCCCCACCGCCGGTTCGCCTCCTGGACGAGGTCGGACAGGTCCAGGACGGACGGCTCGTACTGCGAGAACGGCGCGATGTGCTGGATGAGGTCGTGGCCGCGTCCCGCCTGGATCTCGGACGCGGCGCGGCGCGGGACGTCCACGGTGTTGATGTGGTCGACGCGGACGTCCACGCCGACCTTCTTGCCCCAGTCGGCGACGAATTTGTCGAACCACTTGTCGTGCCGGGGCACGAAGTGGCTCCACATCAGGATGCTGAGGGAGCCGCCGAGCTTCTTAGCAGGGGAGGTGAACACCTCCTTCGGAGCGTTCCCGGCGTTCTTCGCCTGCGGACCGCTCGTCTCGCTGGCACATCCTGCCAGCACCCCGTACGCACCCGCCGCCAGGGCCGTGGAAGAGAGGAAGCCTCGTCTGCTGAGCCCGACGGAGTCGGTCCTGGGGGTGTGGGGGGTCGTCCCCCCTCGGGGAGTACTGAACCGGTCGGCCATGGGAGCCTCCGTCGCCGTAGGTCTCCCTTGAAGGTAGATCGGCGAGGCCGTCTCATCCAGAGACGATCCGGTAACTCTGCGTCACTGTGACCTCTCCGGTCACACGCCCCGCTCTACTTGCCAGTGGCCTCGGTGTAGGCGGCGACGACCTCTTCGGGGTCGCCGTCCATGCGCATCCGGCCCTCCTCGATCCAGATGACGCGGTCGCACATGTCCTTGACCGTGTCGAGCTGGTGCGCGACCAGGAACACCGCGCCCGCCTCGCTGCGCAGCTCCTCGATCCGGCGCTTGCTCTTGACCCGGAACTTGGCGTCGCCGGTGGCGAGGGCCTCGTCGATCAGCAGCACGTCGTGGGTCTTGGCCGCGGCGATCGCGAACCTGAGCCGGGCGCCCATGCCGGACGAGTACGTCCGCATGGGGTACTGGATGAAGCCCTCCTTGAGCCCGGCGAAGTCGACGATCTTGCCGTAGCGGTCCTTGACCTCCGCCGGGGACATGCCCATCGCGAGGCAGCCGAGGACGATGTTGCGCTCGCCGGTGAGGTCCTTCATCAGGGCCGCGTTCACGCCGAGGAGGGACGGCTGGCCGTCGGTGTAGACGCCGCCGCGGTGCGGGGGCAGCAGCCCGGCGATGGCCTTCAGCAGCGTCGACTTGCCGGAGCCGTTGCTGCCGATGATCCCGACGGCCTCGCCCCGGTAGACGACGAACGACAGCCCCTTGATCGCGTGGACCTCCGTCATGGACGGGCGGCGCTGGCGGCGGATGACGCGGCGGAAGGCCGACGCGGCGTTGCCCTTGCCGCCCGCGCCGTACACGCGGTACACGATGTGCAGGTCGTCGACGACGACGATCGGCTCCCGGTGGGGGTCGATCTCGGCGGCGCCGCGGACCTTCGTGTCGGTGTCAGCCACGGCCGTATCGCTCCTCGGCTCTGTAGAAGTACATGAACCCGCCGACCAGCATGACCACCGCCCAGACGATGGCGGCGAGCCACAGCTGGCCCGCCTCGTTCAAGTGGAGGTCGTTCGTGACGTGGTCGCGGTACCTGCTCAGCAGCACGTACCTGCTCAGCTCGATGTACACGTACGCCGGGTTGAGCTGCATCAGCTCGCTGAGAAAGGGGTAGTCGGCGAGCTTGGTCTGCTTGATCAGCGCGGGCAGGCTGAAGATCACGCCGGACGTGTAGAGCCAGGTCCGCATCACGAACGGCAGGAGCTGGGTGATGTCGCGGTTGAACGCGCCGAGCCGGGCCATCACCATGCTGATGCCCACGTTGAACATGAGCTGGAGCATCACCACCGGCACGAACAGCAGCATCTGCAGGGTGGGCTGCTCCCCGAACGCGAAGATGATCGCGAACAGCACGACCAGGGCCATGAGCAGCTGCTGGAGCTCGACGACGGCGATCGCCAGCGGCAGCGTCGCCCGCGGGAAGTGCAGCGCCCGGATCAGCGACAGGTTGTCGCCGACGGACTTGGCGCCCGAGCTGACGGACCGCTGGGTGAACCCGAACAGGAAGACACCGGTCACCAGGAACGGGACGAAGCCCGGTATGCCGCGGTCGGTGCCGAGCAGCAGCCCGAAGATCAGGTAGTACACCGCCGCGTTCAGCAGCGGCGTCAGGAGCTGCCACACCTGACCCAGCCGCGAGTCGGTGTACATCGAGATGTTCTTGGCGGACGCGAACGCCCAGATGAAGTTCCGCCGGGCCCATACGCTCTGGAGGTACTTGCGCAGCGGGGGGCGCGCGGCGCTCTGCCTCAGCCCGTGGCGGGCGGCGTAGTCGGCCAGCGTCTCGTTCACGTGAGGAGGCTCCGCGATCGTTCCGACCGACTCGCCACCCGGGGAACCGAGCCGTTCCGGGTGACTCATGCCGGGAAGCCTATTGCAGTCGCTGAGGCGTGCGTGACGTTCGCCCGCATGTGACCCCCGATTTGAGATCTTTACGGAATCATGTCGGCGCCCCTGGGGATACCCGGGGCATGCGCGTCAACCATTCACGGCGTACCGCGGCGCCGTCACGCTCTGTGATACCGCGACGTCGCCAGGCGGTTCCGGAACCACGATACGGCCTGCTGCGCAGGCTCGGGCGGGCGGACCGGTGGGCGTTCGACCGGGTGGCGGCGGCGCGGCTGCGCGGGCTGGAGTACGTCCTGCCGAGGCTGTCGCGGTTCGCCGACCACGGGGTGCTGTGGTTCACGTCGGCGGGCGTGATGGGCGCCACCGGACGGCCCCGGCTGCGGCGCGCGGCGCTGCGCGGGTCGATCGCGATCGCGGTGGCGAGCCCGGCGGTGAACATCCTCGGCAAGCAGGCGTTCCGCCGGAAGCGTCCCGTCGTGGATCTGGTGCCGCCGATCCGGATCAGATGGAAGCTGCCGACGTCGCACGCGTTCCCGTCCGGGCATTCGGCGTCGGCCGCTGCGTTCGCGACCGGGGTCGCGCTTGAGGCGCCGCGCCGGGTGGCCGCGCCGGTCGCGGCCACGGCGGCGGCGGTCGCGTTCTCCCGCGTCTACACCGGCGCCCACTATCCGGGCGACGTCCTCGCCGGGGTCGGGATCGGCGCGCTGGCCGCGCTCGGGACGCGCCTGGTCTGGCCCGCCCGCCCTCCGGTGGCCCGGGTGGCGCGGACCGAGGACGCGGCTGACGCGGTCGCCGATGACGGGACCGGCCTGGTCGCGGTGGTGAACCCGGTGTCGGGCGGCTCCGGCGGGGCGACCGCGGCGATCCTGCCCGGCCGCCCGGAGCTGGCGGTCGAGCTGCTGGAACGGGAGCTGCCCGCGGCGGAGATCGTCCGGCTGGGACCGGACGAGGACGCCGACAAGGTGTTCGACGAGGCCGCCGGGCGGGCCGCGGTGCTCGCCGTCATCGGCGGGGACGGCACCGTGAACGCGGGCGCGCGGGCCGCGCTGGAGCACGGCGTGCCGTTGCTCGTCGTCCCGACCGGGACGTTCGACCATTTCGCGCGGGCGATCGGCGTGGAGTCGGCGGCGCAGGCGATCGCGGCGTACCGGGGCGGGCGGGTCGGCCGCGTGGACGTGTCCTACGTCACACCCGTGACCGGCGGCGCGGCCGGCGGTGCGGCGGGCGATCAGTTCGGCGAGGAGGAGCGGCTGTTCCTGAACACCGCGAGCCTCGGCGCCTACACCGAGCTGGTCGTCCGGCGGGAGCGGCTGGAGAGGCGGATCGGGAAGTGGCCCGCGCTCGCGGTCGCCGCCGTCCGGACGCTGCGGCACTCCGAACCGGTCGCGCTGACCGTGGACGGCCGGGAGCGCCGCGTCTGGCTGGCGTTCGTCGGCAACTGCGTGTACGGCTCGCGCGGCGCCGCGCCCACCTGGCGGGACCGGCTCGACGACGGGCGGCTCGACGTCCGGATGATCGCGACCGGGCGCCGCGTCCCGCGCGTCCGCGCCGTCGCCGCCGTTATGGCCGGGCACCTGCGCGTCATCCCCGGGTACCGCGCGTGGCGGGCGACCGGGCTGGAGGTCGCGTCGCGTTCCGGGGACCTGCGGCTGGCGCGTGACGGCGAGGTGTCGGCCCTGCCCGCCGCGGTGCGGTTCGGCAAGCACGCCGGGGCGCTCGCGGTGTTCACGCCGGTCGACGCCGGGTAGGGGACGGGCGCCCACGGAGGCCCACGGCGGAGGGAGCGGACATGACGAGTGACGGCACCATGCTGGGAGTCGACCCCGGTGAGCTCACCGACGACGACCTGTTCCGTGAGCTCGGCCACCTGTACACGACGAGGCTCGACGCGCTCAGGCACGCCGCCGACCAGGCGTACGGGGAGCACACGCGGCGGATGAACCAGCTTGAGGCCGAGTACCTGCGCAGGTTCCCGGGCCGCGAGATCGACCCCGAACGGCTGCGCGAGGGCGCCCGGGCCCGCTGACGGTCCCCGGCTTCGTTCTTGTTCGGGTGTTCTTCGGGTAAAGGCGCGGACGTCGGCGGCAGGGCCGGGGCAGGGTCCGGTGCAGGATCCCGATTGGGGATCTTCGGGGGGTGTGATCTGTGGGGCGGACCCGGCCCGGCCGGAACGGACCCGGCCGGAGGAAACCCGGCGGCAGGAGGCTCGGGAGCAGGGGGCTCGGCGGTCGGAGGCTCGGCGGCGGGAGGCTGGCCGGTCGCAGAGCCGGACGCGGACGGCGGTGTCAGGGGCGCCGCCAGTCGGAGCTGCGCGAATGCGTCCGGCGGTGGTGGCCGTTCGTGGCGGGTGCGCTGGCGACGACGGGGTTTCTGCTCGGCGCCTACCTGGGGGTTCCCCGCGACCCCGGCGCGTCCGCGAGCCTGGCCGTCCTCGGCGCGCCCCCGCCGCACGGCCCCTTACCGAAGAACATCGTGCCGTACCGTCCGCCGTCCGTGCGGCCGATGAGCAGCTTCACGACCCGGTTCACACCGGGTGAGCCCCGGGTGCGCAACATCGAGATCGCCGCCCAGATCCTGGACGGCCACATCGTCGCTCCGGGCACGACGTTCTCGTTCAACAACGTCGTCGGCCCGCGCACCGAGAGCCGCGGCTACGTGTCCGCGCCCGCCATCGTCGGGCCGCGCCTGGTGAACGACGTGGGCGGCGGCATCTGCCAGGTGTCCGCGACATTGTTCAACGCGGTGTTCCGCGCGGGCCTGGACATCGGGAAGGCGCACGCGCACAGCATGTACATGCCGGAGTATCCGGCAGGGCGGGAGGCCGCCGTGTCGTACCCGGGTCTGGACTTCACGTGGCGGAACGACACGGGACGTCCGGTGCGCCTCCAGGTCTCGTCCACGCCGTCGTCGCTGACCGTCAGCCTGTACGGCGAACGCAGGTACCAGGTGCGGTCGAAGACGTCCGGGCGGTACGGGTTCCTGCCGTACACGACGGGTGAGGGCCAGGGGCCGAAATGCGTGCCCACCACCGGCCGCAGGGGCTTCGAGATCGACGTGTGGCGGACGCTGCTGCAGCACGGCCGCAAGGTCCGCCGGGAGCGGTTCCACACCGAATACCGCCCGCAGCCGCAGGTGCGATGCGTCTGAGCGTGCGATGGTGAGGGCATGGCGGTACGAGAGGGAACGTACGAGCTGGGGCCGGACGACGGCGCGCTGCTGGTCAGGACGGGCCGCAGCGGGCTCGGACGCCGCGCCGGCCACGACCTGACCATCGAGGCCACGCGCTGGACGGCGGCGGTCGAGGCCCGGGAGCCGCTGGACGCGTCGTCCGTCAGGGTCACCGTCCAACTGGACGGGCTGGAGGTCCGCGAGGGCACCGGCGGCGTGAAGCCGCTCACCGACCAGGACCGCGCCGAGATCACGAAGACGCTGCGCGAGGTGCTCGACGCCCGCTCCTATCCGGAGATCACCTTCACGTCGACGGCCATCGGCGCGGACACGATCGAGGGCGACCTGACGATCATGGGCCGGGTGAAACCGGTCCGGGTGCGGGCCGTCCTGGACGATGGCCGGGTGCGGGGCGGCGTCACGGTCAGGCAGAGCCGGTGGGGCGTCAAGCCGTACTCGGCGTTCTTCGGCGCGCTCAGGCTCGCCGACGACGTCGGGATCGAGTTCGACATCGCCCTTCCCGCCTAGACCCGTCTGGCCCGGGCAGCCCGGGCAGCCCGGGCGGCGCGGGTGAACTGGTCGTCGAGGCTGCGGGGGAACGGCAGCACGCGGTGAAGGTCCCGCCAGGGCGCGAACTGCCGGACGGCGTTGAACCCGGCGGCGGTCACGATGCGTTCGACGTTCGGGCCCGGCGGGCACGCGGGATAGGCGTCCAGGTGCGCGACTCCTGGGGGCAGTCCGTCCGGCTTCTGGGGCGACACCAGCGTCATCGGCGGGCGGACGCCTTCGACGGCCGCCATGTCCCGCGCGTATTCGACGAGTTCGAGTGTCTCTGGGGCGGGCCCGCTGTGGACGATGAGCCAGCCGTCCACGTCTATCGGCTCCGCAGGGGGATCAGTGAGCGTCAGAGGCGTGACCTGGCGGGAGACTGCGTGCAGGTAGGCGTGGTGGGCGGGGGCGAGCGGTTCCAGGACGAACGTGCGGTCGAAGCGCGGCGGG
>NZ_VCKW01000160.1 GCF_005889715.1 Actinomadura soli | reverse complement strand
GTGGGCGGGCTGCTGCTGGCGCTGGGGCTGGGGCTGCTGGTCGTGGGCGTCTACAACCCCGAGCCGCAGGAGTCGGCACTCCCGTCCTGGGGGCCGCCCGTGCTCGTCGCCGGGGCGGCCGTGCTCGTGGTGTTCGTGCTCTGGGAGGTCAGGGCGCGGACGAGGCTGCTCGATCTGGCGGGCGTGCGGCGCGGTCCGCTGCTGGCGACGCTGGGCGTGAGCCTGCTGTCGGGTGCCGCGCTGATGGTGACGCTGGTGGACGTCGTCCTGGTGGCGCAGACCGTCCTGGACAAGGACGCCACGGAGGGCGCGCTGCTGCTGACCCGGTTCCTCGTGGCGCTGCCGATCGCGGCGGTGGCCGGAGGAGTGATCGCCAGGCGGGTGGGGGAGCGGTGGCCGATGGCCGCGGGCATGGCGGTGGCCGCGGTGGGCTACCTGCTGATCGCGGCGTGGCCCGCGGACCTGGCGGACGCCTCGTACGGGCCGCTGCCGCGGATGGACGTCGATCTCGTCGTGACGGGGCTCGGCCTCGGCCTCGTGATCGCGCCGGTGTCGTCGGCGGTGCTGGCGTTCGTCCCGGCGGCGCGGCACGGGGTCGCGTCGGCGGCCGTGGTGGTGGCCCGGATGATGGGGATGCTGCTCGGGATCTCCGCGCTGTCGGCGTGGGGCTTCCATCGCTTCCACGCGCTGACGGCCGATCTGAAGCCGCCGCTGCCGTTCCTGATGCCGAAGGACGAGTTCGCCCGCCAGCTCAAGATCTACAACGCGGCCGTGGACGACGCGCTGCGCACCGAGTACCAGGAGATCTTCTGGATCACGGCCGGACTGTGCGTTCTGGGCGCGGTCCTCGCGCTCGCGGCGGCGGGCGGCTCGGAGCGGGACGGGCACCGGGTGCGGGGCCGTCCAGGAAAAGGGGATTCTGGCCGAATTTGGCCATCAAACGGGCATACCGGGCGGGATCTGGGAAAGGATTCGGCCACAGGTCAGGTGCCGAGCGACGGACTCGGGAATATCCTGGGAAAAGACGGCTAAAGATGGCTGAGGGCCTCTTGCCGGGAGGGCACTCCCCGGGGAGGTGACGCAGATGCGCAGGTCTGGCACCGGCTGCGGAGGCACGCCGCTCGCCAGGGTCCGTCGGCGGCTCGGCCTGGAGCGCAACGAGCTGCGCCGCCGGGTCGACCGCGTACAGCGGGCTGTCGCCCTCGGACTGCTCGTGCTGCTGCTCGCGGCGGCGCCGCCGCTGGCCGCCTGGACCGTGTCCTGGTCCTACGACGCGGGCAGCCGCGCCGAGAGCACCGAGCGGGCGAACCGCCACCAGGTCGTCGCCACGGTCACCTCGACGGGCGGCATCGGCACGTCCGGCGACCGCTACATCCACGAGACCGTCCAGGCGAGCTGGCCGGGCGCGGACGGCAAGCCGCGCGTCGGGACGCTGCCGAGCTGGAAGAACGCCAAGGCCGGCGCGCAGCGGACGATCTGGGTCGACCGCGAGGGCGACCCGACCGTGCGCCCCCGCCCGCACAGCCGCACGGTGACCGACGCCGCCTACGCGGGCGCCGCCACCGTCCTCGCGTGCGGGGCGCCGCTGCTGCTCGCCTACGTTCTTGTCCGGCGGCGGTGTGACCGCCACCGCGACGAGCTGTGGGAGGCCGACTGGGCGCGGATGGACGCCGACGCCGGCCACAACCCCCGCTCCTGACGCCAAGGCGGGCAGGGGCCTGGACGACCGGGGTTACGCGGGGAGCATGGCGCGGGCCGTCTGGATCAGGGCGGCGTTGTCGGCGGCGGGCGCCCCGTCGGGCAGGACGAGCGTGTCCTCCAAGCCGATGCGGACGTCCAGGTTCAGCCGGACGGCGAGCCGCAGGACGGGCCACGCGCCGCCCTCCTCCCCGTGCAGCAGGACCGGGCGGCCGTGCCTGGTGCCGAGATCGTGCAGGAGCGCCTTCGCCGTGCCGGTCGCGGTCTCCGGGTCGGGGTCGGTGACCTCGGCGAGGATCCGGAGCACGTGGTGGGCGTGCGGCCAGCGCAGGAACCGCTCGGCGCCGTCGGTGCCGGAGAAGATCCCGGCCTCGATGGCGACGCCGCGTTCGAAGAGCGCCTCGGCGACCAGCTCGGCGCCGTCCTCGTGGAAGTTCACCGAGGCGTGGTCGGGCGGCACCGTCCAAGAGCGGATCTTCGCGGCCCGCTCCACCGGGTCGGGCTCGGTCCACTCGCCGGTGGTCACGCCGACCTGGATCGAGGGGGTGGACTCGCGGACGGCGGCCACGGCCGCCGCGACGTGCGCCGGGTCGACGGTCTCGGCACCGGAGCCGTTCCTAGGGTGGACGTGCGCGTCCTGCGCGCCGACGTCGACGGCGGCGCGGACCGCGGCGGCGATCTCCTCCGGCGAGACCGGGACGCCTTCGGTCCGTCTTCCGTTCGGGCAGACCTGGAGCATGGTTCCGATCATCTCAGGTGGGGGTCAGGGCGTGATGACGCAGGGTCCTCCGCCGCAGACGTCCACGATCCTCCCGGTGGTCAGGAACACCGCCTTCTGACGGCGCGCGTCGGCATTGCCGCGGGGGTCCGAGTGCGGGTCCCGGCCCTCCGCCGGTGGCGTGTTCGTCAGCGGCGGGACGGGGGACCCGCTGTCCCAGACGACCATGGCGGAGCCGGCGTGGGACGAGCCGAACGCCGGGATGCCCCAGTAGGGCACCTTGTCGGGGCTGCGTCCCGGCGTGACGACCGGGGCGTGGACGCGGGCGCCGATCGTCCTGGCCTGGACCTCGGCGGCCACGGGCGCGACCTGGTGGTCGCCGAACGCGACGTGCATCAGGACGCGGTGCTCCGGCGTGCCCGGCAGCGGATCGTCCGTCATGTGCCAGGCGTAGCCGTTGTTCTCGCCGCGGTCCCACAGCATCTGGATCAGCGCGAGCGCGATCTGCTGGTCGAGCTTGTCGGGGTAGAAGGCGTCGAGCAGCTGCGCGAACTGGGTGAAGGCGGAGCTGCGGTTGAGGAGCGTGGTGTAGTTCATCGCCGGGACGCCGAGGACCGCGCGGCGGATGTCGGGGGACACGGCGGTGAGCGCGCCGCCCATGATGCCGCCCTGGCTGTTCCCGTCGTAGGCGAGCCCCGCCCGGCGGTCGATCAGCGACCTGCCCGCGTGGTCCTGGAACGCCTCGTGACCGGCGAAACCCCGGGTCATCGCGCGTCCGAGGAAGGTGAAGCCGAGGAGGCCCTGCTGGAGGCGGTCGGCGATCGTCTCGAAGCGGGTGAGGTCGGTGAGCACGCCGGCGACGTTCGGAATGTCCTCGTCCGCCATGCCGATCCATTTGGTCGCGCAGAACATGAAGCCGTGCTCGGCGGCCATCGCCTTGACGTTGCCCGCGCCGACCTCGCCCTCGCTGCCGAGCAGACCGTGCCCGTAGAGGGCGGGACGCGCCGGTCTCGTGAACGCCGACCTCGGGATCTCGCACTGGAACGGGACCGACTGCGTGTTGCCCGGCAGCCGGGAGGGCATCCCGTCCCGGCCGCGGTGCAGGGACGATCCGGGCGGCCCGCCGGGCAGGTCGAGGTAGCTCGGCGCCTGGACGACCCCCTTGACCTCGCGGGCGATCTTGTCGTCGACGTCGTCGGTCACCTGCGTCACGGTGAACGACGGCGAGCGGCGGCCGAGGTCGCGGAGCGCCTCATCGCGCATGTGGAGCACCTGCCCGGCCAGGCTCTGGCGGCTCGCGACGGTGAAGTCCCAGGCCAGGTACAGGCCGTCGCGGCGCACGCCGTGCCGTTCGAGCGCCGCGAGGACCCCGCGCTCCCGCCGCTGCCGCGCGGCGAGCGGATCGCCGTCCGGCAGCCGCGGCCCGAGGATCTTCGCGAACGCGCCGTTCGGCTCGATCGGGTTCCCGGACGCGTCGCGCAGGTTGCGGAGCGCGACCGCGTAGCGGTGCCCCTCGCGGAAGTTCCGCGCCGGACGGACGATCAGCGCCTTCCGGTCATCGGGCGCGTTCGCGTCGAGCTCCGCCCAGTACGGCCAGCGTTCCCCGGTCGCGGTGTCCACGATCACGATCGGGGCGTCGCGGCGCAGCGACGCGCCGATGTCGGTGATCGGCGCCGCGCCGCTGCGCGCCAGGTCGACGCCCGGGACGCGGCTGAGCAGCATCGAACCGGGGGAGAAGCCGTCCGCGCGGTTCCACTCGCCCGGCGAGATCGGCGCGCCGAGCGCGTTCTTCACCGTCGCGCCCATGTGGACGCGGCGGCCCGTCTGGGTGCGGGCGTCGCGGACCGTGTACCAGTCGCTCGGGAACGGCAGCAGGCACGCGGCCGGGTCGATCGGGTCGCAGCCGTCGCCGCCGGGATCGGCCGCCGCGGCGGGCGGCGGAACGGCGACGAGGGCGAGGGACGCGACGACGGCCGCCAGGGCCGCCAGGGTGCGATGGGGGAGTCGCAACGCCACCTCCGGAAGATCTGCGCCGTTCTGCGCGATCTTGGACTCAGCGGAGGCTCACGTCAATGGGCGTCCGAAGGTGGCCAGCCCCTTCGCCGTCTCCTTGGCGGACGTGGCCGGGCCGTACGAGCGGAGGACGACCGGGGCCCGCAGGACGTCCTCGATCGTCTCCTCCGCGCGTCCGAGCGGCGCGTAGACGGGACGGGCCGCCAGCAGGCGGCGGGTGAGGGCGGCCTGGCGGTCCAGGTCGGGCGGCCCCGTCCCCAGCCGAGCCACCCGCTCCCCGCCCATGCCGTCGGCCGGGCTCATGCCGTTGGCCGGGCCCATGTCGTAGGCCAGGCACACGCGCAGGTCTGGACGTGCCCCTGCGACGTCCAGGTGCGTGACCGCCAGGCCGTCCACGCCGCCCGTCACGTCCAGCGCGTAGCGGAGCGCGACGGCGTCGAGATGGCCGACGCGGAACGCGCCCTGCCAGCGGCCCGCGACGTTGTGCGGGTCGGGCAGGTCCGCGGTGAGCGCCGGGTCCTCGGTGACGAACGGGCCGGGGCCGTGGCGGGTCGCGTACGCCCGCAGCACCCCCAGCCGCGTCGCGGACCCGGCCGCCTCGCCCGCCTCCGCCAGCAGCGTCTCCGCGTTGGCGAACGTGGTGGTCGACCAGGTCGTGTACGGGTGGAAGCCGTGCCACTCGTCCAGCAGGACGCCCTGGGCGCCCTCGAACACCACGGTCCCGGTGCGCAGCAGGCGGTGGAGATGATCGGCGCCGACGATCTCGACCCGGCCGGCGAACGCGCTGAAGGCGCCGGCGCAGGCGTCGACGTCCGGGACGTCCTCGCCGGACGGGAACTCGTCGCGGTACCAGTCGTGCAGCGCCGACAGGCGGCGTCGCAGCCGCGCCGGTGACAGGCAGTCACCGACGCGGGGGGCGTCGGCATGGGCGAGGGCGTAGGACACCGTCTCGCCGATGCCCATGCCGCACGACCCGTGCCGGGCCGCGCCGCGCGCCGACTCCCGCGCGCGGTTCGCGGCCCGGTGGTACGGCGTCGTGAGCGGCGCGTCCCGGTCGGCGGTCAGCCGGTCGAGGGCGTCCGCGACGCCGAGCGCCCGCAGGTGGTCGGCCTCGGCGGCGAGGGCGAGCGGGTCGACCAGCATGAACCGGGACAGGTGCGTCCGGACGCCGGGCGTGAACGTCCCCGATCCGAACTGGGCGAACGTGTGGTGGCGCCCGTCGTCCGCGACGACGTTGTGCGCCGCCTGCGCGCCGCCGTTGAACCGGACGACCGCGGCCACCCCCTGTCCGCCGGGGGCTCTGGGGGGTCGTCCCCCCAGAGAGGCGGGGCCCGCGGAGCAGAGGTGGTCGACGACCGTGCCCTTGCCCGCGTCCCCGTAGCCGAGGTCGACGACGATCACGTGTCCCATGGGTCAGAGCCGGGTCGTCCTGGACGGGCCCGGCGTGCCCAGCCCGGCCGGCGCGGACGATACGGCGACCGGCGCGCGGGACGCGTCCAGCCGCGCGAGGGCGCGCGACACCGACGCGCCCGCGTCCGAACCGGCCTCCTCCAGGTGCTCCAGGCCCTCGTCGAGGTCGATGGCGTCCTCGCCGAGCCCGACGGTCAGTGCGATCGTCTCGCAGACCGCGTCGAGATCGTCCAGGTAGAGGACGTTCTGGCCGAGCAGGTCGCGCCAGAAGTCCTTCAGCTTCCGGCTCCCGGCGTGGTAGGCGCCCTCCGGGATGATGAAGTACACGTCGTACATCCGCTGCAGCTCCCGGACGATCTCCGCGACCGGGACGTCCTCGTCCGGCTCGCCGCCGATGACGTTCGCGATCTCGCGCCTCTTGACCGCCGGGTAGGCCAGCTCGTCCCCGATCATGAACAGGTAGCCGCGCCTTCCGCGCTTCTCGAAGCAGTCGATCGCGGTGTGCCGGGCCATGAAGTACATGGCCAGCTCGTACGACTCGTGCATCTGGCCGCCGCCCCCGCCCTCAAGGAGGATCTTGCCGAGGTCGTCGTCCATCCGGTTGTCGGCCTCGAACTGGCCGATCTGCAGCGGCGCCCGGTCGCAGGTCGCGTCGCCGACCGCGCCGAACAGGATGTGCGGGTGCTCGGCGTACCCCTTGCGCAGCAGCAGCCCGAGCAGGTCGGGGAGCTTGGTCTGCAGCGTCCGCGGCACGGTGCCCATGGAGCCGGTCACGTCGAACAGGACGCCGATCGCGAGCGATTCGGGGTGGTCGTCGGAGTCCCGGCTCTCCCGGACGGTCACGCCGCGCGGGTCGAGGTCGGGGTGGACGGCGGTGGCGCCGCCGTCGGAGTAGGCGAACGCGCTGGCGCCGGTGGACGCGCGGTAGCTCGCGCGGGCGGAGTAGACGTCGGTGGACCAGTATCCGCTTCCCATGGTTCGTCTCCTTCAGCGGACGGAGGGCAGGTGGAAGGGGCGGAAGCGCCGCGGGCCGTAGAGCCGCTCCAGCAGCTCGTCGAACTCGGCCAGCAGGCGCCAGGCGTCGGAGGGGCGCCGGTTCTGCGCCGGCAGCAGGCAGCCGCGGGCGAACGAGCGCATCGCCTTCGGGGCCTTGTCGCCCATCAGGTCGGTCATGCAGCGGGTGGCCATGTAGAGGTCGGTCGCGGGGCTCGCCGCCTGCCGTCCCGGGACCTCGGGCGGGTACCAGCCGGCGTAGCGGTCGACCATCGCGGGGACGCGTCCAGAGGAGTCGACGTGCGCGTAGCAGCCCGGCACGGAGTAGCACCAGTCGACCAGGACGAGCCCGTGCTCCTCCGGGTGGATCAGCACGTGGTCGGGGAGGACGGCGCCGTGCAGGACGCCCGCGCGGTGCGCGAACCCGAGGCCGACGAGCAGGCGGCGCCACATCCAGGCCGCGTCGCGCGGGTCGACGCCGTCCGGGTACGCCGTCCGGGCCTCGGCCAGGGTGTGGAAGCCGTCCAGCGCGGCGACCGCGTTGACCTGCCGCTGCGCTCCCGTCGACGCGTCCTTGTGCCGGAACGTCTCGATGAGGCGCGGGACGTACGGCAGGAACTTCCCGTCGCCGTCCTTCGGGAGCTGGCGCAGCGCCACGGCCTCGCGTTCGAGCAGGTCGCTGTCGCGCGGGTCGCGCGGCATCTTCAGCAGCACCTCGCGCCCGCCGGCCTCCTGGCGCGCCGCGTACAGCTCGGCCAGGTCCCCGCCGATCGGGTCGCCGTCGCCGGGGCCGCCGAGGCGGTAGGTGTGGCGGCGCGTCGTGATCAGCGTCGCGTCGGCGCGGGTGTAGGAGCGCCACAGCGCGTTCAGCCGGACGAACGCGTCGCGGGTGCGGCCGCCGGTCGCGTCCGGGTGGACGAGCCGGACCAGCCGCCGATACCGCCGCGCCGCCTCGGCCTCGTCGTCCCCGAACAGATCGGCCGGCACGCGGACCCGGTCGAGCCGCGCGAGCGCGTCGTCCAGTTCCCGGTCATTCATCCCTTCACCATGTGAGGGGCCGGCCCCCCACACCCCCCGGTTCGCTTCGCTCATCTGATCTCCTCCTCCCGGGACGGCCGCAGCAGCGCCGGATGCAGCAGGCGGGCGTCTCCGGGCCGGTAGAGGCGCGGCTTCGGGCCGCCGCGCCGGCCGCCCCGGTCGGACGTCTCGCCGGTGCTCTCCACGAACCCGGGCACCGACAGGACCTTCCGGTGGAAGTTGCCCGCGTGCAGCTCCTCGCCCCAGACCGCCTCGTACACCGAGCGCAGCTCCGGGATCGTGAACTCGCCGCCGCAGAAGGCCGTCGCGAGCGGGGTGTACTCCAGCTTCCCGCGCGCCCGCTCCAGGCCGTCCGACAGGATCCGCGCGTGGTCGAACGCCAGCCGGCGGGTCGTCCCCGGGCGCTGGTCGCCGGACTCGGTGAGGCCGAGCGCGTCCACCGGCACCCACGCCGCGTCGGCCGCGTCGCCGCCCGCCTCCGGGTCGGGGAGTTCCGGCGCGAACGCCAGGTAGGCGACGGAGATGACCCGCATCCGCGGGTCGCGGCCGGGCGAGCCGTAGGTGCCGAGCTGCTCCAGGTGCATGCGCCCGAGCACGCCGCCCTTGGCGCTGAGCCCGGTCTCCTCGGCGAGCTCGCGGACGGCGGCGTCCGGCAGGTCCTCGGCCTCGGTGCCCTGGAGCGGGCCGCCCGCCTGGACGAACCCGCCGGGCAGCGCCCACATCCCGGCGTACGGTGCGTTCCCGCGCCGTACCAGCAGCACGTGCAGCGCGCCGTCGCGGATGGTGAGGGCGACCACGTCCACCGTCACGGAGACCGGGTCGTAGTCGCGCGGGTCGTAGTTCGCGAGGAACTCGCTCTCGTCGCGCCTGGGATCCGGAGTCATCCCGCGCCCCTCCCTGTCGATCTCGATGGTGTCGATCTCTCACTGAGTAAGTCTCATATTGAGTTCATCTCAGGATGAGTACAACATAACCCGGACGTGGGCCGGTGTCCAGTGCGTGCCGTCCGGAGACGCGGCGCGGGCGCCGCTCCCGGTGGGGGAGCGGCGCCCGCTGCGTTCGGCAGAACCTTACAAAACCGACTTTTCGGGTTTCAGCCTCAGTGGTCGCCGGTTCAGCGGCGGTGGCGACCGCCGTGGGGCGGGGGCTCGTCGTGCTCCCCGTCGCGCGGACGTCCGCTCTCGCGGCGATCCTGCTGGTAGGGGCCGGAACCGTAGGGATCGGCGTCGTACGGGTCGGAGCTGTAAGGACCGGAACTGTACGGCCCGGACGGGTAGGGCCCGGAGTCGGACCTCCCGGAGTCGTAGGGCCCCGAGTCGTACGGTCCTGACGAACTTGACGAGCCCGACGGGTGGGCGCCGGAGTCGTAGGGCCCGGCCGGGTACTCGCCGGAGGCGAACGGGTTGCTGCCGCCGAACAGGTCGGTGGACGTGTCGCGCGTGTCGCGGTTCTCGTAGCCGCCGGACGCGCCCGACCCCGGCGTGTACGGAGGGGGCGACTCCTGCGGATCGGCGTCGGACTCCCAGGAGAATTGGCCGGTCGAGTGCCGTCCCGACGAGTACCGTCCGGTCGGGTAGGGGCTCTCGGGCGGGCCAGGACGCTGCTCGCTCGGCCACCCCCCGGACGTTTGCTGGCCCGGGTACTCGCCCGTCGGCGCCCCAGCCCGGCCGCCACCTGGCGGGTACGGCGAGACCTGCCCGGCCCCCGGAGGCGGCGGAGCGGGGAGCATGGGGACGCCCGGAGGCGGCGCGGTCAGCCGGGCGGCGGCCGGACGCTCAGGCGGCGGCTCGTCCAGCAGGAGCTTCATCTGGCTCTTCCGGCGCCCGTACGCCAGGTACAGCAGCAGGCCGACGACCATCCAGATCCCGAAGTAGGCCCACGTCTGGACCTTCAGGTTCAGCATCAGCCAGCCGACCGCGACGACCGTCACCACGGCGGTGACCGGGGCGAGCGGCACGCGGAACGGGCGGTGCAGGTCGGGCCGGGTGTGGCGCAGCGCCACCACCGCCGCCGGGACGAACAGGAACGCGAACAGCGTCCCGATCACGACGAGCTGTTCGAGCGTGAGCACGTCGAGCGTCTGGGAGATCACCAGCGCGACGCCGCCCGACAGCAGGGTCGCCCGGGACGGCACCTTGTAGCGGCGGCTCATGTGCGCGAGCGGGCGGGGGAGCAGCCCGTCCCGCGACATCGAGAACACCACCCGGGTGAGGCTGATCACCAGCACCAGGATGACGGTGGTCAGGGCGAGCACCACGCCGACGTCGACGAGCTTGCCCATGGCGCCCGCGCCGACCGAGTCGAACGCCGCCGCGATGAGCAGCTTGTCGGGGTTCAGCTTGGCGAAGCCGTCCATGCCGACCATGCCGACGAGCGCGACCGCCACGGCCGCGTACAGCACGACGGCGGTGATCAGGGCGGTGAGGATGCCGCGCGGCACCTTGCGGGGCGCGTCGTCGGTCTCCTCGGCGGACGTCGCGATCAGGTCGAAGCCGATGTAGGCGAACGCGATGGCGGGCGCGGCGGCGAACAGGCCCCAGACGCCGAACACCTCGGGGGTCCCGCCGCCCAGGGCGCCGAGCATGGCGTCCAGCATCGTCTGGTCGCCCTCGGGCGCCGGCTGCGAGGGCGGCACGAACGGGGTGAGGTTGCCGGGGCTGAAGAACTTCAGGCCGGTCGCGATGACCAGTCCGATCACGATGACCTTGGCCATCACCATGAACCAGAGCGTCTTCAGGCTCAGCCGGCTGCCGGTGGCCAGCATCCCGATGACCAGGAGCAGGATGCCGAGCGCGAACAGGTCCGGGCCCTTCTCCTGGCCGATCAGGTCGCCGAGCCACGCGGGGACGGGCACGTCGAAGTCGGCCAGCGCCTGCGTGGCGTACAGCGACCAGACCCGCGCCAGCACCGCGGTCGCGAGCAGCAGCTCCATCACCAGCGCCCAGCCGACGATCCACGCCCAGACCTCGCCGAACGCGACGTAGCTGAACGAGTACGCGCTGCCCGCGACGGGGATGATCGAGGACAGTTCGGCGAGGGCGAGCGCGACCAGCAGGCACACGCCGCCGGCGATGAGGAACGACACGAGCACGCCGGGTCCGGCGGTCGCGGTGGCCTGCTCACCGGCGATCTTGAAGATGCCGGAGCCGATCATCACGCCGAGTCCGAGCACGACGAGGTCGCGGGTCCGGTAGACCACGCGGAGCCGGTGCCGGCCTCCGTAGAGCCGGCCGGTCGCCTGCTCTACCGGCAGGCGCCGGAACATGTTGTTGCGCATGCGCATGTCCCAGGTCATAGGTGTCCCCCCAGGCCTGAACCCGCGCCGCTGTTCGCGAGATGACGGCTTGTCGAAGTCCCTAAGAATTCACCAGGTATGAGCATAATCGCAACGTTTTCCCTGGGATCGGTGTCATCCGGGCGTTGTCGGATCCTGCCAAACCGGCAGGTCGACGACGTGGTGCAGCCTCCCCCTCACGCTGGGCTGACACTCGCGGGAGTTTCGGAGGACCGGCCCGGCGGAAAATCGCCGAATCGTTCCCCGGAAAGCGCTTTATGATCTTTGTGTGCGGGCCCGGGATCCCGCCGCAGGGCGGGTGCGCGCCGGGCGTCCGGGGCCGGCCGGAGCGGACGGTGGCATCGGACGAAGATCGGTGACACGGTAGGGGCGCCGCGTTCATCTGGAGGCCCGATGTTCCGCTCCCCATCGTCCTCGACGGCACCGACCGGATCGACCGGATCGACCGCTCCGGCCGGCTCGCGGAGGCCGCGCCGCACGGCCGTCCTCGTGGCCGCGGTCGCCGCCGCCGCGTCCCTGACGGCCCCCGCCGTGCCCGCCATCGCCCGGACCCTCGCGTCCGCCCCGGCGCCCGGACCGCCGAAACCTCTGGTCAAGCAGCCGGTCGCGACGGGCTACGGGGGCGCGGTGTCGACGGTCGACACCGAGGCCAGCCGGGCCGCGCTCGACGTGCTGAAGGACGGCGGCAACGCGATGGACGCGGCCGTCGCGGCCGGGGCCGCGCTCGGCGTCACCGAGCCGTTCGTCGCGGCGATCGGCGGCGGCGGATACATGACCTACTACGACGCGAAGAGCCGCCGCGTCCACGCGATCGACGGCCGCGAGTTCGCGCCGGGCCGGATGAGGGCGGACAGCTTCGTCGACCCCGCCACCGGCAAGGCGCTCCCGTTCGACCAGGCCGTGACCAGCGGCCTCGGCGTCGGCGTGCCCGGCACCTTCGCGCAGTGGGACCTCGCGCTGCGCCGCTTCGGCTCCCGCGACCTGGACGACCTGCTGCGCCCCGCCATCAGGCTCGCCGACCGCGGGTTCGTCGTCGACCAGGAGTTCCGCGACCAGACCGCGGTGAACGAGGCCCGCTTCCGCGACATCGTCCCGACCCGGGAGCTGTTCCTGCCGGACGGGAGGCTGCCGGAGGTCGGCTCGAGATTCCGCAACCCCGACCTCGCCGACACCTACCGCGAGCTGGCGAAACGCGGCACGAAGTGGTTCTACGAGGGGCGGCTCGCCGAGGAGATCGTGCGGACGGTCGCCAAGCCGCCGGTGGACCACGCCGCCACCCGCATCGTCCGTCCCGGCCTGATGGAGTCCCGCGACCTGGCCGGCTACCGGGCGCTGATGCGCAAGGCCACCCACGTCGCCTACCGGGGGGCGGACGTGTACGGGATGCCTCCGTCGTCGTCCGGCGGGTCGACGGTCGGGGAGGCGCTGAGCATTCTCAGCAACTTCCGGCTCGACGGGCGCGACCCGGCGACGGCCCTGCACTACTACCTGGAGGCGTCCAAGCTCGCCTACGCCGACCGCGGCCGCTACCTGGGCGACGCCGACAAGGTGGACGTGCCGCTGGAGGAGATCCTGTCGTCCGGGTTCGCCCGCGAGCGCGCCTGCCTGATCAAGCCGGACGAGGCCGCCGCCGCGCCCGTCCCGCCCGGTTCGCCGGACGGTTCCTACGAGCCGTGCGTCCCGCCCGGAACGCAGACCCGGGCGCTGGCGTTCGAGGGTCCGCAGACCACCCATCTCAACGTCGCCGACAGGTGGGGCAACGTCGTCGCCTACACGATCTCGATCGAGCAGTTCGGCGGCAGCGCGCTCACCGTCCCCGGACGCGGGTTCCTCCTCAACAACGAGCTGACCGACTTCTCCCTCCAGCCGCCCCCGCCCGGCGGCCCGGCCGACCCGAACGCGCCGGGCCCGCGCAAGCGCCCGCGCAGCAGCATGGCGCCGACGCTCGTCCTCAAGGACGGGCAGCCGAAGCTGGCTCTCGGCACGCCCGGCGGATCGACCATCATCACGACCGTCCTGCAGATTCTGATGAACCGCGTCGACCTCGGCATGGACCTGCCCACCGCGCTGAGCTTCCCGCGCGCGACGCAGCGCAACACCCCGCAGGTCTTCGCCGAGCAGATCTTCATCGACTGGTACGGGCGGGACCTCGCCGCGCGCGGGCACCGGCTGGAGGTGTTCCCCGGCCCGCCGGCGGGCGTGATCGGCGCCGCGACGGGGCTGGAGATCCTGCGGCCCGGGCTCGTCCAGGCGGTCGCGGAGCCGGTGCGGCGGGGCGGCGGCAGCGCCATGGTCGTCCGGCCGGTGCGGTAGCGGGTGCTGGGGCGGGCGGCTCAGCGCGGGCGTGTCCCGCGGTCAAGGGGGGAAGGAGTCGTGCCATGGCCCACGCTTACGTGCAGGTGACGACCGCGACCGACTCCCGTGCCGAGGCGGCCGAGCTGGCCAGGACCGCGGTCGCGGAGCGGCTCGCGGCGTGCGCGCAGCTCGTCGGCCCGATCGCCAGCACCTACTGGTGGGAGGGCGAGATCGAGTCGGCGGAGGAGTGGATGGTGCTGTTCAAGACGTCCGCCGACCGGTTCGACGAGCTGGCCTCGCTGATCACCGAGGTGCACTCCTACGACAGCCCGGAGATCATCGCGACGCCGGTCGTCGCCGGGAGCATGGACTACCTCGCCTGGATCACCGAGCAGACCGAGCCCGGCGAGCGCGACGAAGCGGTCGAGGACGAGGCCGACTGACGCACGAGCCGGGGCGTCCCCAGGGCGGGGATTGATCGTGTGGCCCGCGCCGTGATTGGGTAAGTCATCGGTTACTGTGGTGGTCGCCGCGGCCGGCGCGGCGCGGACGCCGCCGGCGGGCCGCGGCGGCGGAAGGCGGTCGGCGTGCACGACGAACCGGGCCCGCGCGAGGCGGGCGGGGCGGGCGAGGACCATGGGCTGTTCGGGCCCGGCTCGGTGACCTGGCGCGTCATGGGCGAGCCCGTCCTGATGGTCGGCGGGATCAGGGCGCTGCTCCTGCAGGCCCTGCATCCGCGGACCATGTGGGGGACCGCGCAGAACTCCGAGCTCATGGACCCGTCCACCGCCTGGGAGCGGCTCGGCCGGACGGTCGAGTTCGTCCGCGTCCGCACCTACGGGACGGAGGACGAGGTCGAGCGGGTGGGCCGCCGGGTCCGCAAGCTGCACTCCAAGCTGACCGGGCTCGACCTGGGCACCGGCGAGACGTTCCGGGTGGACGACCCCGAGAACCTCCTCTGGGTCCACCTGGGCGAGGTCGACTCCTACCTGGACGTGGCGCGCCGCGCCGGGGTGCCGCTGACCCGCGCGGACGCCGACGCGTTCGTGGACGAGCAGCGCCGCGCCGCCGCCGTCGTCGGCCTCGACCCGGCGGACGTGCCCGGCTCCGTCGCCGAGATGGAGGACTACTACGCGGACATGCGGCGCCGGATCTGGGCGTGCCGCGAGGCCCGCGACGGGCTGCGCCGCATGTTCAGCCCCGCCGTCCCCCGGCACCTGCTGCCGCTGAAGCTCGCCGCGCCCGGCATCGGGATGCTGGTCGTCGCGACGCTGCCGCGCTGGGCCCGCCGCATGTACGGGCTGCCGGGCCTGCCGACGTCCGACCTGGCGGCCACGCTGACGCTCAAGGGCCTCTACCGGACCACGCGCGCCGTCCCGGAGCGGTTCCGCTACACCCCGGACGCCCGGCGGGCCAGGCGCCTCACGCGCGAGCACGAGGCGGCCCGGCCCGGCCTGTCCATCGCGTCCTGAACCGCTGGCCCGGCGTTATGCGATCGGCTGGTCCAGCGCGTCCGGGTCGGCGTTCTCGCGCGCGCCATGGCGGGGCAGCATCAGCGCCGGGACGATCAGCACCGCGGTCAGGGCGATCGCGACCCAGAACGTGTACCCGAACGCGTCCGCCAGCTTCGGCGCGATCTGCTCGCGGACCCGGTCGGGGATCTGGCCCATGCCGCCCGCGCCGCCCGCGCCGCCGTCGCCGGACGCCTGCGGGATCCGGTCGCTGATCTGCCGGGACAGGATGACCGCCAGCAGCGCCGTCCCGACCGCGCCGCCGAGCTGGAGGAGGATGTTCAGCGTGCTGCTGGCCCGCGAGACCGCCGCCCTGCGCAGCGTCGTCAGCGCCGACGACATCGTCGGCATCATGGTGAAGCCGAACCCGAGGCCCCGCACGTAGAGGGTGGCACCGAGCAGCCAGTAGGACGTGTCCGCCTCGACGAGCGCGAACGGGATGGTCCCGGCCACGAGCAGCACGATGCCGGCGGGGACGATCCGTCCCGCGCCGAACCTGTCGGTGATCACGCCGCCGATCGGCATCGCGGTCGCGGCGCCGAGGCCCTGCGGGGCCAGCAGCAGGCCCGCGGTGAGGGCGCCCTCGCCGCGCGCGGTCTGGTAGTACAGCGGGATCAGCAGCATCGAGGCCATCAGCGCGACGCCGACGAAGAACACGGCGCCGGCCGCCACCGCGAACGTCCGGTCGGTGAACAGCCGCACGTCGATCAGGGCGCGCTCCCGGTACCGCAGGCTGTGCAGCGCGAACAGGCCCACCAGGACCACGCCGCCGACCAGCCAGGCGATCGTGGACGGGTCGCCGAACCCGCCGTGGCTGCTCGCCGTCGACAGGCCGTAGATCAGCAGCACGAACCCGGGCGGCAGCAGGATCAGCCCGCGCCAGTCGAGCGCCGGGGAGGTGTGCTCCGCCGGGCCGGCCGGGACCCGCCACCACGCCAGCGCCAGGGCGGCCGCGCCGACCGGCAGGTTCACGAAGAAGATCCAGCGCCAGTCGACGTCCTCGACCAGCCAGCCGCCGAGCACCGGCCCGAGGACGGGCCCGAGCAGCATCGGGACGCCGATGATGCTCATGATCCGGCCCATCCGGTGCGCCCCGGCCGCCATCGTCAGGATCGCCATGCCGGTCGGCATGAGCATGCCGCCGCCGAGCCCCTGCAGCACCCGGAAGAAGATCAGCGACTCGATGTTCCAGGCCGCGCCGGACAGCCCGGACCCGATCACGAACAGCGTGATCGACGTCATCCACACCCGGCGCCCGCCGAAGCGGTCGACGGCCCAGCCGGTGAGCGGGATGACCGTGCCCATGGCCAGCAGGTAGCCGGTGACGACCCACTGGATGGTCGACAGGCCGGTGTCGAAGTCGCGGCCGAGCGTGTCGAGCGCGACGTTGACGATCGTGGTGTCCAGGATCGCCATCACGGCGCCGGACACGATCACCAGTCCGAGCAGAATGGTCTGCCGGTCGAGCCCCTCGTTCCGGGCGGTGGCGCCCGGCGGCGCCGCCTTCGTGAACTGGCTTTCGGCCATGATCGGCCCCTTCGCGTGCGTGCCCGGGCCGTCCCCGGGTCCCCGATGGTCGACGAGCGAAACATCTTGAAGTTCAATATGTTTGTTGGCAGTGGATCACGAAATATGTTGAACTTCAAGGTATGTCGGAGGATTCAGGACCCGCAGGCAGGTCGATCGACGCCGATGTGGAGGCGATGATCCAGCTCATGGGGCGGGTCATCCGCGGCATGAAGGGGCCGGGCGGGCACGAGGACGCGCACGAGCTCATCGCGCACGTGCAGAGGGCCGGGCTCGGTCCGCGCCACGTGCCCGTGCTGATGTCGCTCGTCCTGAACGGACCGGCTCCGGTGGGCGTCCTCGCCGGGCACATGGCGCTCAGCCCCGCCACGGTCAGCCAGCTCGTCGGGGAGCTGCAGCGCGGCGGCTTCGTCGAGCGGCGCCCGGACGAAGGGGACCGGCGGCGCGTGATCGTCAGCCTGGGGGAGGCGCACCGGGAGATGATCGAGCGGTTCGCCTGGCGCCGGCTCCGCCCGCTGCGGATGACGCTGGAGGCGCTCACCCCGGTCGAGCGGGCGCACTTCCTGCGGGGGTGGCGGATCCTCGTCGAGAGCATGGAGAGCACCGGGCTGCACGAACCCGGGCCGGGCCCTGGACACGGCCCCGGCCATTGGTGCCACGGGCCCCGCGCTGAAACCGGGCCAGACACCGGGCCAGACACCGGGCCAGACGCCGGGCCAGACGCCGGACCAGGCGACGAGACCGGGCCGGGCGACGGGGGCGGGTGAGCGTCAGCCGCGGCGCATGAGGCGGCCCACCGCCGCCATCAGCTCGGTCGACATCGCCTCGCCCTTGCCCTCCTCGGCGCCCTCGGCCACGCAGTGCCGCACGTGCCCGTCCAGCAGGCCGAGCGCCACCTTGTCCAGCGCGGCCTGGACGGCGCTGATCTGGGTGAGGATGTCGATGCAGTAGCGGTCCTCCTCGACCATCCGGTCGATGCCGCGCACCTGGCCCTCGATCCTGGCCAGCCGGGTCTGCAGCTGGTCCTTGGTGGCCGTGTACCCGCGGGTGGGGGTCTCGCTGGTCGCCATCTCCGTCCTCGCAATCCGTCGGGGGCGCACGCCCGGATACCCCTCGGGGGGACGTCCCCCTATGGGTACTTTATGCGCTGGCGCGGGCTAGGGAGCAGCCGGGACGTTCCACGCGGTGATCACCGGACGGCCGTGCTCGGCGCCCAGCGTGGACACCGTCCCGGTCTCCAGCGCGAACGACCGTCCGCGCGCCGGCTCCAGGTCGAGCCACCGCGCCGTCAGCACCCGCAGGACGTGCCCGTGCGCGACGAGCGCGACATCCCCGCCGCCGTCGCTATCGCCGTCGCCGTCGGCGTCCAGAATCGGCCGCACCCGCGCCAGGACCGCGTCCGCGCGCTTCCCGACCTGCTCGACGCTCTCGCCCGGATGCCCGGCATCGCCGGGGATGACGCCGTCGTCCCACAGGAACCAGCCGGGCCGGTCCGCCCGGATCGCCGCCGAGGTGATCCCCTCGTAGCCGCCGTAGTCCCATTCCCACAGGTCGGGGTCCACGTCGTCCACCGGCAGGCCGGCCAGCTCCGCGGTCCGCCGCGCCCGCTCCGCCGGGCTGGCGACCGTCCGCGCGATGCGCCGCCCGCCGAGCGCCCCGCGCAGCGCCCGCGCCTGCTCCTCGCCCCGCGCGGTCAGCGGCACGTCCGTCCGCCCGGTGTGCCGCCGCGTCCGGCTCCACTCGGTCTCCCCGTGCCGCAGCAGGATCAGCTCACCCATGGGGAGGGTCTACCCGGCCAGGCGATGTGCACGGCTCAGTCCAGGACCGAGCTGAGGGGGGTGTAGGGCAGGTTGTGCGCCTCGGCCACGTGGTCGTAGACGAGGGCGCCGGCGTGGGTGTTGAGGCCGCGGGCGAGGGCGGCGTTGGACTCCAGGGCGCGCCGCCAGCCCTTCTCGGCGATCTGGAGGGCGTAGGGGAGCGTGACGCCGGTCAGCGCGTACGTGGACGTGTTCGGCACGGCCCCGGGCATGTTGGCGACGCAGTAGAACGTTGACTCGTGCACCCGGTAGGTGGGGTCGGCGTGCGTCGTCGGACGGGAGTCCTCGAAGCAGCCGCCCTGGTCGATGGCGATGTCGACGAGCACCGAGCCGGCCTTCATGCGCGCGACCAGCTCGTTGGAGATGAGCTTGGGGGCCTTGGCGCCGGGGATCAGCACGGCGCCGATGACGAGGTCGGCGGCGCGGGCCTCCTGCTCGACGGTGTACACGCTCGACACCAGGGTGCGCAGGCGGCCCTGGTAGATGGCGTCGATGTGGCGGAGGCGGTCGACGTTGACGTCCAGGACGGTCACGTCCGCGCCCATGCCGACCGCGATCTGCGCCGCGTTGAGCCCGGACACGCCGCCGCCGATGACGACGACCCGGGCCGCCGCCACGCCGGGCACGCCGCCGGGCAGGACGCCGCGGCCCCCGTTGGACGCCATCAGGTGGTAGGCGCCGACCTGCGGGGCGAGGCGCCCGGCGACCTCCGACATGGGGGCCAGCAGCGGCAGGGAGCGGTCGGGGAGCTGGACGGTCTCGTACGCGATCGCGGTGACGCCCGCCGACAGCAGCGCGTCCGTGCACGCGCGGGACGCCGCCAGGTGCAGGTAGGTGAACAGGACCTGGCCTTCGCGCATCCGGTGGTACTCGGGCTCGATCGGCTCCTTGACCTTGAGGATCAGGTCGCCCTCGGCCCACACCTCGTCCGGGCCGTCCAGGACCTTGGCGCCCGCGCCGACGTAGTCGTCGTCGGGGATGGCGGAGCCGAGCCCCGCGTTCCGCTCGACGAACACCTCGTGGCCGTGGCGGGTCAGTTCGTGGACCCCCGCCGGGGTGATGGCCACGCGGTACTCATGGTTCTTGACCTCGCGCGGGACGCCGATCTTCACGGGAGCTCCTCCGTCAACGCTGACCAGGCTGTACTCCTCCAGCCTGGTGTCCGGAGCCACCCTCCGGCCATGCGCAGTATGGAAAGGCATCGGTCTTTTCCATGACAGGGTGTAAATCCTGCCTGGTGACGGGCGGGGCGGGGTCCTGTTCCGGACGTGAAAGGGGCCCCCACCTGGGAGGTGAGGGCCCCTTGGCCGTCCACCGGCGGCCACTGGGGAGTGAGTGCCGGTGAAGAGCCCAGCCCGTCCTCGGCATTTCAGCGTGGCCATCTGGTTGGCCTCTGGCCGGGCTGGACACGTGCCAAGTTACAAGGGCTAAGACATTTTCGCAAGCCAATGAAGAGATTTTGTGAGGCGTCTTGTTGGCTAGCTCCCGGTTTGTCCGCGTCCAGTTATCGCGGACCAGGGTGGCGGACACGCGGGCGCCGGATTGAGTGGACAGCGCGACGGGCAATGGTGTTTCATGGGCTAAGCACCACTCGGGGGAAATAGGTGCTACCCGTCCCCGCTCATGTAACTGGGG